>JAISFT010000270.1 GCA_031263435.1 Treponema sp.
TTCGCTACTTGATAAGATGTCCCCTCTGGTAGTAAATTCTAGTATAAGGGGATTTTCTATGGCCGATTCAAACCAATTAGTTACTTTTCAGCTTGGGGAAGAGTTGTATGGCATCAATATCATGGACGTTAAAGAGATTGTCCGTGTTCAGGGTATCAGGGCTATTCCGAATGCCCCCACTTATGTGGAGGGTATTTTTAATCTTCGGAGTGAAATTATCCCCATAATCAATCTCCACAAACGGTTTCATCTTAAAAAAATATTGAATTCCGAAGAGGACGAGCTGCTGTCCGGCTTCATCATCCTGGACATTGACGGGATGAAGCTGGGCGTTATTATCGACAGGGTTTCCCGGGTGGTTACGATAGAAAAAGAGGATATTCAGCCTCCTCCCCAGATGCTCAGCGGGATTGGGGCGGAGTATATCCAGGGGGTGGTACGCCAGGAACAGGGGTACCTGATCATCCTGGACATTCGGGATCTCTTTAACCCCAAAGAACTGCAAAAAATAGCCGAACTGCGCCGGTAGTGTGGCAATCCGATGAAAATTGAAGTGTACTCACCGACCATCAGACGGAAAGAGATGGACGCGGTCCTTACGGCCCTTGTGGAGGATAAAATAGGACCCGGGGAACGGGGGCATGTGCTTATCCGGAATGCCAGGGAAATTCTCCGTTTTGATTACTGTCTTGCCCTCCGCAGCCCGGCTATTGCCCTGTATATTGCCCTGAAAGCCCTGGGGCTTACGGAGGGCCAGGGGGTTCTTCTGTCGGCCCTGTCCCCCCGTTATTACCTGGATGTTCTCCGGGAACTGCATCTGAGGCCCCTCTACTGCGATGTTGAGGGGGGAAGCCCCCTTATCGGTAAAACCACGGTAGAGGCGGCCCTGGGCCGTGCCGGGGCTGTCGAGGCCCGCTGTGTGCTGTTGTACCACAGCCTTGGTTTTTTGCCGGATTACCGGTCCATAGCGGAACTGGGGCTTCCGGTTATCGACGACCGTTCCCAGAGTTTCGGTTCAACTTTTTCCCTTCCGGAGACAGCGGAGGGGGGGAGGGCGGAAAATTCTCCGGCTTCTCCTGCGCCGGAGGGTCCGGGGTCCGGGGTGTTTACCATCCTGGGTCTGGAAGAACGGGACATGCTTACCGCGGGGGGCGGCGCGCTGCTCTACGCGATGAGCCGCCGGGACGCTTCGGTTCTGCGGAATTTTGCCGGTCTTCCGCCGGAATGTGGTCTGCCGGATATGAACGCGGCGATGGCGGTGATCCAATTTCGGGAATCTCCCCGTAATCTGGAAAAGCGCCGGGATATTGCGCAGATATTCGATCAACAGGCCCGGCGGACCCGGCACCGGCGTTTTGCCCTTGACGAAACCCTGTGCTATAATAACTATGCTTTTCCCCTGATTCTGGAAACCGGCCTTAAAGATGTAAAGGCCTACGCCCGTAAAAAGGATATTTCTGTGGAAGGCGCCTTTTCCCATACCCTGATGGGTTTGATTACCGAAGATGATCAGGCCGGAGGGGAATCCGGAGGGGCCGGAGGCTTACGAACGGAAGACTGCCCGGAGGCCTATTCTTTAAGCCTTCGCACGGTACTGTTCCCCCTGTATCCCCGGCTTAGTTCCGCTGAAGTAGAACGGGTTTCAAAGCTCATCCTTACCCTGCCATAAGGGGGCGAGAAATGACCGCGATAAGACGGGCATTGTTGTTTGTTAATATTCACAAAAAAAACGCCCGGGCCCTGGCGGAAGAAATCCGCGCGGAATTGGAAAGCCGGGGCGTCCGGGCCTGTTCCTTTGACTTTGAGAAGGGGGGGGGGCTTATACCCGGCGATTCCTACGATGTGGCCTTTACCCTGGGGGGAGACGGCACGGTCCTCTACGCCGCCAGGGCTATGGCTGCACGGGGGGTACCGATTATCCCGGTAAACCTGGGGACCTTCGGTTTTATCGCGACCGTCCAGCCGGAGAACTGGAAAACGGTTCTGGAGCAATGGGAGACCGGTTCTGCACTGGTGTCCCGCCGTTTTATGCTGGAAGTAGCCGTGGAACGGCGGGGGAAACAGCTTGTCCTGGGACCCTGTCTGAATGATGCGGTTATCTCTGCCCTGGGGATTGCCAAGATTATCCGCCTGAGTGTCGAATCCGTTATTCCCCCGCCGGCGGACGGATATGGGGGTGAATTTTTACGGCTTGGGGAGTACCGTTCCGATGGTCTGATCATAGCTACTCCCACCGGATCCACGGCCTACTCGGTGGCCTCCGGCGGGCCTATTCTGGAACCGGAAATGGAGGCTATTATTATCAATCCTATCTGTCCTTTTACCCTTTCCAACCGGCCCATCGTTCTGTCCCCCCGGGAAATGGTAATAGTTACGGTGGAGGAGGAACAGCGCAGCGGGGTATTGCTGACTATTGACGGTCAGGTAACCGAGGCCCTGGAGCCGGGTGACCGGATTCATGTGAGGGAGGCCCCGTTCTCCGCCATGCTTGTGGCTTCCGGCCGGCGGGCATTCTACGAGGCGCTGCGGACCAAACTTGCATGGTCTCTTCCCGGAGCTGGGCCCGGGACCGGGCCCGGAGCCGGGCTTGGTTCCGGGACGCTGCGGCAAGAGGGCGCCGGGGGTTGATATGCTTGAAGAGCTTTCCATCAAGAATTACGCGCTGATCGAGAATCTCTCCCTTTCCTTTGGGGAGGGTTTTAATGTATTTACCGGCGAAACCGGGGCGGGGAAGTCGATTATTGTCGGTTCCCTGAGCTTCCTTATGGGGGCCAAGACCGAGGTCGATGTGATCCGTACCGGGACCGGGGAGGCCGGTGTATCCGCCGTTATATCGGTTCACCCCAACAACCGGGACGCCCGGGAATGGCTGGAAGGCCGGGATATTGCAGCGGAGGATGACCGGATCATTGTACGGCGGAGCATCAAGAATACCGGGCGGAGTTCGATCTTTATTCAGGATGTTCCGGTTACCCGTAATGATCTGGCGGAGTTCATGACTCTGCTGTTCGATCTCCACGGTCAGCATAACCATGAATCCCTCCTGAAAAAGGAGAACCACCGCCGTTACCTTGACCGTTTTGCCGGTCTGGAGACGGAGGCCGCCGCTTTTTACCGGACATTTCTGGAACTCTCCGAAAAAAAGAAAACCCTGGAGGCGATGGTAAATTCCGAAAAGGATCGGGATACCCGGCTTGAACTGCTGCGCTATGCGGTGGATGAGATAAATGCCGCCGCCCCCCGGAAGGGGGAAAGTCAGGAACTGGAGGGCGAGGCCCAAAAACTTGGGGATTTTGAAAAACTGGCCGCCCAGGTAAACACCGCCGCCGCCGCCCTTTATGACGGAGAGGATTCGCTTGTGAGCATGGGCCGCCGGGCGCGAAACGCCCTGGATACGGCCGCCGCCATTGATACGTCGCTGGAACCCCTGCAGAACCGCCTGAATGATCTGTACTTTGAGGCGGAAGATCTGGCGGAAGAATTCCGTTCGTACCGGGAGGGCTTGAGCTACGATCCCGGCAGGATGGAAGAGGTGGAGGAACGCCTTGCCCTGCTGCACCGGCTGAAGAAAAAGTATGTTTCCGACTCGATTGCCCATACTGTTTCGGATCCGGAAGAGGGAATTCTTGTCTACCGCGGCAGGGCGGAAGCGGAAATTGCAGAGCTTTCCGGTATAGAAGTGAACCGGGAAAAGATCCGCTCGGAAATTACGGCCCTGGAAAAAGACATCGGCGCCCGTTCCCTTTCCCTGGGGGCCAAGCGTAAGGCGGCGGCCCTGACCCTGGGCCGGGGTATCACGGAGATACTGAGCCGTCTGGGGATGCCGAATGCCCGGTTTTCCCCCGTCATCAAACCCAAGGGGCAGACCGGTCTGGTGTTGGGGCCCTGGGGAGCGGAGGATGTGGAATTTTTTATTTCCGCCAATACGGGGGAACCGCTTAAGGATCTTTCCCGCATCGCCTCCGGGGGGGAGCTTTCCCGGGTCATGCTGGCCATTAAAACGGTTCTTGCCTCCGCGGATATCCAGGGCAACGATGTGTCCCCGGAAACCCTTATTTTTGATGAAATTGATACGGGGATAGGCGGCGAAGTGGCCCTGTCGGTAGGGGAGTACCTGGTAAAGACCGGGGAACGAAAACAGATCTTCTGCGTTACCCACCTGGCCAGCATTGCGGTACGGGCGGACAATCATTACAAGGTGGAAAAGAAGGTCAGGACATCCAGGGAAGGCGGCGGAAGCGGGGAGCGGACCGTAACCACCGTGAGTATTCTGGGAAAACAGGAAAAGCGCCATGAAATTGCGCGGATGCTGGCCGGGGATGCGGGAAACGCCGCCCTTGCCCATGCGGACGATCTTCTGGCAAAGTACGGAAGGAAGACCTGACCGGTATGAAAATTTCCAACCAGGAACGGACTCAATACCGGGAAAAAACAAAAAAATACCGTGTCCTTATCGAATCTGTCCTTACCAAAGAAAGAAATTCCCTGGAAGAAATAAAACAGGATTCGGAAACTTCTGCTTTAGCCCGCCTGTCCCTGGCGGAGGATATGCTGAATCTTGCCTCCTATTACCTTGCCCAAAACGGGATATCCCGGTCGGTATTAAAAATCAGGAACGAAGGGGCCCTTAACGAGGCCAGAAAGTCCGTATATAAAAGTGTTATTTATCTTGAACAGGTAGTTACAACCCTGTTGGACGCTCCTTATCTGGAATATGAAGAAAAAATTGAGCGTATAGCCCCGGTAGACGCGCAGCGCCGTTATTTTTTGGTACGGAAGATGGGGCTTGCCGTCAGTCTTCTGGAAAACGCCTACGGGGAAAACAGCAAATGGAAATGGGCCTTTGTGGAACTTGAGGGCCGTTATGCCACGGTGGCAAAAAATATTATCGATTTGAGAAACGCGGTGTCAAATACCGATCCCCGTTCTCCGAATTACGCTCCCACCGTGTATCATCTGCGGCTTATCGTAAAACTGCTTATGCAGGCCGCCGACCGCTACCGTGAACGGTATGAGCTGTCCACCAACCGGGTCAGTGATTTTGAAACGGGTATCAGTTTCCTCTATGCCCTCCGCCGGATTCACCTGATCATGGGGGAGAGGGAAAAGGCCTGGGATGTAAAGCGCAAGGTTGATATTTGGGAGAACAAGCTTAAAACCGACGAGCAGCGGAGCCGGAACCCGGAGACCCCGGCCGCCAA
>JAISFT010000295.1 GCA_031263435.1 Treponema sp.
GGCCCTGAAGGGGGGAATGGCGGCCCACTGTGACGGCGAAACGGTGTGCGAAGACGGAAAGGAACTGGTCATAAGCTGCCTGCCGGGGGCCCTCAGATTGATAGGTAACGTGGGGAATCCATGAATATCCGGCGGGCCCTGGTGAATGCCGTCCTCAAGACGCTGTTGAACACCCTGTGCGAGATAGACGCCACGGAATTTGTGGGGGCCCTGCGGTCGGTAATTTACGGAACGGGGAACCGGCCTCTGGGGAACTGTTCCCCGGGAACGGGCAGCGGCTTGGCTGGCGGCCCGGGGGGCGGCGCGTTTCCCCCGAAACCGATGATCCTGGCGATCAACCATATCAACTTTCTGGAAGTTCCCATCCTGGTTACCCATAGTTATCCCCTGCTCCTTACGGGGCTGGTAAAATCGGAAACCTGGAAGAATCCTATTATGGCCTTCCTCTTCGATACCTATCAGGCCATTCCCATTAACCGGAACGGCTCCTATCTGCAGACCTTTCGGAGTGTCAGGGAGGCCATAAAAAAGGGCTTCTTTGTCTGCATTGCCCCCGAAGGCAGCAGGAGTAAGAACGGAATCCTCCGGCGGGGGAAGGCCGGGGTGGTACAACTGGCCCTGATCGCCGGCGTGCCGGTACTCCCGGTGGTTCACTTTGGGGGAGAAAAGATCTGGGACAATCTGCGGCATTTCAGGCGGACACCCTTCCGCTTCCGGGTGGGGCGGCCTTTCCGTTTCAAGTGCGAAGGACGGCCCAGCAGGGCAATCCGGGAGTCCATGCTGACGGAGCTGATGGGCCAGATGGCCGCCCTGCTTCCCGAGGAGATGCGGGGGGATTACGCGGAACAGGCCCGGCAGGAATGTAAATACCTTGAATTCCTCTAATAGAGCAAGCTTAGAGCAGGCTTCAACGGCCATTCACCTTTTCGATGTTGATTATACACTGCTGCGGAGTTCTACATCCCGGTATTTCCTTGTGGAGGCCCTCAAAAGGGGGATCATAAGTTTCCGGCAGCTCCGGCAGCTTCCCCTGGAATGGCTGCGCTACAAGATAGGGCGGGTACACCCGGACTTTATCGAAACTGCCGTTAAACGGCTGGCGGGAATCGACCGGGGCGTCCTGGAGGATCTGGCCCGGCTTTGCTTTGACCGCCGCCTCAAAACCAACCTGTACCGGGAGGGCCTGCAGCTTATCACCGCGCTTCGCCGCCGCGGCGAAGCGGTCTTTTTTGCCAGCTCCTCCCTGCATACCCTGCTGGAACCAATGGAGCGATTCTTCGCCGTTGACGGCTCCATCACCAGCGCCCTGGAATTTGCCAATGGGAAAACCACGGGGCGTCTGGAGGGCAAGGCCCTGTTCGGGCCCAACAAGCTGGAAGCCGTCCGGGACTGGCTGGGGGAACGGTCGATAGATCCCAAAACGGTGTATTTTTATTCGGATTCCTACACGGACCTGCCCCTGCTGGAATTTGCCGGCCACCCCGTGGCGGTCAACCCGGACCGTTTTTTGCGGCGGGAGGCCCGGCAGCGGAACTGGCCGATCCTCCTCTGGCAGAAGACCCTGGGAAATTGCCGTGCTTCGCACCTGGTAGACCAGGATTATAAGGGGGAGCACGGCTGATGCAAAGGGTAAACCGGTTTTACCCGGTACCAAGCCTTTTTTGACGCTGCTCCCCCTGCCTCCAGCCTCCTCGGGCTTCGCCCTGCGGTGGCTTCCGGCACCCCCACTTGTTTTTTTCAGGCATACAGTCCACTTGTGCAACAGGCTGCCCTTATGAAGGCCTGTTTGCCAGGCCCCGCAGTTCTTCCTGCTGCCGCAGGACCCGGTCCAGGGGCAGCGGGGAAGATCGGGTGGCCGCGCAGGGCCTCCCCTCCCTGTCCTGAATGGACAGAGTCCCGTTGCCGATGGCCTGGCCGGCTTCCCGGATGGGGAAGATCCCCGTCTCCAGGTACCCGGCGATCACCGGGGAGATGGCGGATGCCGCCCGGACCACTGCCCCGGCGTAAATTTCCGGAAAGGATCGGCGATCCTCTCCGCCATCCCCCGCGGGGTAGTACCAGGGCTTTTTTTCCAGGTTAAGAAAGTCTACATCGCCGGGCAGACGCTCCGGGTATACATAGGCCAGGGTCCCCGGACCAACCCCTTCCGGGGCGGCCCCTTCCGGGGTTGCGGCCAGGGAGGTCCGCCGCGGGCTGCTGAGCCGGTAAAAATGCGCGCAGTCGGCAAAGGTATTGTCGATCCGCTGCCCCAGCTTTCCGTCCTTGCCGGCCCGCTCGGGAAAGGCCAGGATCAGGGCCCGGGCCAGGAGTTCCTTAAGCCCCAGCGGAGGCTCCCCGCAGACCCGTGCCAGAACAGCCTCCTGATCCCAGGATGCGGCCTCCTCTCCCCTCAGTTCCCGGAGCATCAGCACATCAATGATCCGCTCGAAAAACGCGTGGTACCGGGGCCGGCGGGAACTTCCGGGAAGGGCGGAACCTTCCCCGGCAGGGAACCGGGCCGGTATCCCCTCGGATTTGTAGATGATATAGGGGTGGGCCTCCCGGTCCAAAACCGCATGGGTCATAAAACCCAGGGCATAGACCCCCAGGGCGTTGATCCCCTTTTCCCGCCGCCCCTGCCGGATATCCTCCTCGTCCGGGGGCGGATCGGGGAGTCCCATTTTAAGAAGCCCCGCGGTAAAAACCCCAACACCCCGGCGGTGCAGCAGAGTCCCGTATTCAAGCCCCACCGGCCGCCGGCCCTGGCTGTGGTAAAAAATATCCGGCCCCTGGCAGCCCAGGGCAAAGGCGGTCCGGTAATCCCCCCGTATCCTTTTCAGGGCCTTGTCCGCCACCAGACCAAAACGGCCCCGCAGGGAGCGATAAATTTCGGTAATCACATCATCCCCAAAAAGGACATGCAAAATTTGGGAGGGCATTCGATTCGCTCACGCCGCCTTTAACTTAGACACTCTAACCTGTCATACAGATAATATATCCAATGTGTTTTTGCAATGGGTTTGAAAAAATCGGCCCAAGACAAAAAACGGCGTTTTTTTGAAATCTTTCTTGCATTATTCGAAAAAGGGTGATAAAACAACATCATCCCTTATGGATGAGGGGTCAAAGGAGACGGTTACGGAAAATTTCGATTTTTCTTCGATCCGGGGATTTAATTACCAGCCCAGCGCGGGAAGTACCAGTTTTGAGAACTGGATGTACTTCAGGCCGGAACTTTTTGAACTGGAACTGCGCCGGGGAAAACAGTACTTTCCCAAATTCAATACCGTCCGCTACTGGCTTTCCTGGGACGCCTTCCTGCGGAACCCCGAGAGGTTTGCCGGCAACTTTGAAACAGCCCTGAAAATCGCCGATTCCCTGGGGCTCCGGGTGATCCCCTGCCTTATGAACCGCTGGCATGCTACCTCAAACGACAATGGCGGAATATACCTCGATCATCTTATTCCAGGCTGGGGTTGTTACCGGGAAGGGTTCTATAAGCCCTATTTCGATATCGTTATCGGCAGGCATAAAGATGACCGGCGTATCCTCGCCTGGGATACCTGTAACGAACCTTTCTATTACTTTCTGCCCTGGGATAAAATGGGGGAAATTCCCCGGATAGAATGGGAATGGCTTGAAGCTATGTACGCCTATGCAAAATCCCTTGGTGCAGCGCAGTATGTCGCTTTCAGTCCCCATGCCAGTTTCAGTACGGAATGGAACAGCCGTTACGCGGCTATCAGCGATGTTTTTATGATCCACACCTATTTTGGCGGGGAACAAAACGATGCT
>JAISFT010000002.1 GCA_031263435.1 Treponema sp.
GCATCGGCCAGGCGGGAGGGTTCATCGGTCATCAGGACAATATCCGCCGCCTCGATGGCCGCGTCCTGGCCCATGCCCATGGCGACCCCTACGTCGCTGCGGGCCAGAACCGGCGCATCGTTGATGCCGTCCCCCACGAACACTATCGTTCCGCCTTTGGTTTTGGCCCCGTTCCCCGGTTTGAAACCGGTTTCACGCCCAGTTCCGCTTTCATCGCCGGTGTAGAGGGCTTCCAGCCGGGCTACCTTGTCCTGGGGGAGGAGTTCCCCGCAGACCCCGTCCAGTTCCAGCGTCGCTGCCATGCTCTCTGCGGCGGCGGTGCTGTCCCCGGTGAACATGAGAACCCTGCGGACCCCCGCGGCCTTGAGCCTGCGGATCGCTGTCCCGGCATCCGCCTTGGGCTCGTCGCCGATCTCCAGGTGTCCGGCATAGGTTCCGTTACAGGCCGTGTATACCACTGTTCCCGGTACCCGGAGCGCGGGGCAGGGGACCCCCTGTTCCTCCAGCAGACGCCGGTTGCCGGCCAGGATGGTCTTGTCCCCCATGACCAGGCGGACCCCCCGGCCGGGGATTTCCTGGTGGGACACGATTTGGGACCGGTCTACGACAAGGCCCCGTTCCGTTGCGGCGTTTTGAATGGACAGGGCGATAGGGTGGTTGGAAAACTGTTCCGCGGCCGCCGTATAGCCCAGCAGTTCCTCCGGGCTCAGGGAGGGGGCGTTGACGATGCTGGTAACTTTGAAGATCCCCCGGGTCAGTGTCCCGGTCTTGTCAAAAACCACGGTGTCCGCCCGGTTCAGGGCTTCCAGGTAGTTCCCCCCCTTGACGAGGATTCCCCGGCGGGAGGCCCCGCCAATGCCCCCAAAGAAGCTGAGGGGCACGGATATTACCAGGGCGCAGGGGCAGGAGACGACGAGGAAGACCAGGGCCCGGTGGAGCCAGGAGGGGAACTGCCGGACAAAGGCGGCGATGAAACCGGTTTCACCGGGATTCAGGGCCGCGGCCGCGGCCGCCGATCCTCCGCCCAGGCTCAGGACCAGGGGGGGGATAAAGGCCAGGGCCAGGGCAATGCCCACCACCGCGGGGGTGTAGTACCGGGCAAAGCGGGTAATAAAATTCTCCACCGGCGCCTTCCTGTTGCCGGCCTCCTGTACCAGCCGCAGAATTTTGGACGCGGTGGATTCTCCGAATTCTTTGGTCACCTTCACCGTCAGAACGGCGCTTTTGTTGATGGACCCCGACAGGACTTCGGTTCCGGGCTCTACATCCCGGGGCAGGGATTCCCCGGTCAGCGCGGAGCAGTCCAGCGCGGATCGGCCTTCGACAACCGATCCGTCCAGGGGGATCTTTTCCCCCGGTTTTACGAGGATCAGGTCGCCGGGGTGCACATCCCGGGGATCTACCCGCGACAGCTCTGCGCCCCGTTTCAGATTGGCGTAATCGGGCCGGATATCCATCAGGGCCGTGATGGAAGCCCTGGACCGGCGCAGCGCCAGCTCCTGAAAGGACTCCCCCACCTGGTAGAAGATCATCACCGCCACTGCCTCGGGGTATTCGCCAATGCAAAAGGCCCCCAGGGAGGCAATGGCCATCAGGAAATTCTCATCGAAAATTTCGCCCCTTCTGATATTTTTCAGGGCCCGCAGCAGGACCTTCCCCCCGGTCAGGAGGTAGGCGGCGGCAAAGAGGCCCAGACTCAGGAAACCACTGCGATTCCGCAGCGCCAGGGCCGCGGCAAAGAACAGGGCCCCCAGACCGATGGGCACAAAAGAGGCCCGCCGGCTTTCGGTCTTCTCCCGGGCTTCCGTGCCGGCCTGGTCCGCCCCCGCCGCAGCGCAGTGGCCGCAGCAGTGCTCCCCCAAGTCTTTTTGTTCCCCCCGGTCCCCGCCGGATTCGTGCCGTATCCTGATATGGGTGTGTTTGTTCAATTTTTCCATTGCGCTGCCTCCTGTATGCAAATTTCTTGTATGCGAATTTTCTGCCGGTAAACCCGCCCGGCCTGCCCCGGCCTCAAAAAACCCCGGCCCGGACAAGCTATTCACCGACGTGGACCAGCCCCTGGGAGAAGATGGTGCCCACATGCTCATCATCCAGGGAGTAGAACACCACCTTCCCCTCCCGGCGGTACTTGACCAGCTTGGTCTGCCGCAGGGTCCTGAGCTGGTGGCTGATAGCCGACTTGCTCATCCCCAGCAGCGCGGCAATGTCGCAGACGCACATCTCCGCATGGAGCAGGGCGCTGATAATCCTTACCCGGGTGGAGTCCCCAAAGACCTTAAATAAATCTGCCAGGTCCATCAGGGCCTCTTCCCCGGGCATCTTTTCCCTTACCGCCCGTACCACATCCTCGTGGATAACCGTGCAATCAACACGCTCTATGTCAATGTTTTCCGCTTCCATAGCCATCTCCCTCCGCACCTTGGGCGCCATTCGTTGAACAGTTGACCAATCGTTCAACTGTTCAACCAAAATATACCGCAGCAAGCGGAAGCTGTCAAGAAGATTCCGCAAGCTCCCGGTAATTTAGCATTACAAAAAGTTTTTTAAGATTTGGGCGCATCCCCTCCGCTAAGGCAGCCTTCGGCTGCCACGCTCCGGGGACCGGGCTATCCGCTTCAATTCCTCGACCCCCGGCCAAAGCCGATCTACAACGTTATACCCTCCATATATCTTTCTTCCTTACAGCAAAGGCTAAACTTGACCCACTCCAACGTGTCGGCAGAGCCGACCACAGAACCGGGGAAAAGACTGGAAAAACCTTTGGAATTCCCCGCCGTAGCGTATCGCAGATACGACGTATCGAAGATAGCGGAGGCAGACTCTACAAGCGTTTTTTCGGGATTTTTCCTGGTTCTGGTGGGACATGCTGTATTGTGGGTCAAGTTTAGACCGCGGGGCGGGGGTCTGCGGTATTTCCGCTTCTATCCCTTGCGCGGGCGAAAAACGGCATCCATGCCGTTTTTCGCCTTCAGGTTTTTGTTTCGCAAAAACCTGGGGAATCTATTCACGCCGGCCTCCATGCCGGCCATCCGTGGCGGATTAAGACATTGGATTTTGCCACAGGCAAAATCCATCTATCCACCTGCGGCGGATAGCAATGGAAGCAGTGACATCCTGCCGCCGCCCTTCGGGCGCAATCTGGCTTCCCTTGCCATTTTTGAGCTGTAAGTTTTTTGCTTTGCAAAAAACTTATGAAGCTATTGTAACCGGCCTCCGTGCCGGCCATCCCTGCCCTGTTTTTGGCCTTGGGAGTTTGGGGCTTTGCCCCAAACTCCGAAAACCAAAACGCTCAAGCGTTTTGGTTCGGCTTCCTTGCCATTTTTGAGCCACCTTAGTATAATAACTATGTAAAACAACGAGGGAGATAAAACAATGAGCGAAATTAGTTTTATGAAAGAATACAACGCTATATTTGAACGTTCATTGATATTTTCAATAATATCGCGTTCCATGGGGCTTATATCGCTGGAAAATCTATTGGATAAAAAGAAATATAACCAAAGAGATATATTTGAATTTGGTATACGTCTGGCAATGGACGGAAGGATACCCGAACTGATAGACAAAGTATTAACCAATATCATAAATCTTGAGACAGATAAAGAGAGCAAAATATTAAAAAATATACAGAAAGATGCCGTCTTATCAATACAACAAGGCATTTCCTCGGAAGAGCTTATGTGGATACTGAATTCGTATGTAAACATTGAACTTGATAAGGCTGCGGAAAAATATAACGAAATAAATGAATATATTTCAAAAGGATTGCTAAATGAATCCGTTAAAAAACAAGATAATTATATCGAAATATACAAACACATTTCAGAAAAAGTAGTGAACGAGTTTTATAAAAGGAGGGAAACTGTTTAAAATATATAATAATGTTAATAAGAAGAACTTAATATGCAGACAGTTTGATTGCCTCCTATTTGATGATACAGACAACTTCATTGCCGTGGGCGCCTACCACTTCCTGTTTGCGCGGGTGGACGATCAGGTCCATATCTTC
>JAISFT010000158.1 GCA_031263435.1 Treponema sp.
ACAACCGGTTTACGCTTGGTAGCCGCTTATGAGGCAATTTAAAAGCCATTCGGCGGCTCCGGGGTTTTGTTGTACGGTACACGCCATAGGATTAAAACTTCAGGCAGTGCCCCGGTAACAAGCCGGCCCTGCGCCGAGCGGTATTTGTTCTCCCGGGGAAAAAAAGGGCAGGGCCGGCGGGAAGGCCGGATTGCACCCGAAGGGCGGCGGCAGGATGCCGGCGCCACGGATGCCGAACCAAAACGCTTAAGCGTTTTGGTTTTCGGAGTTTGGGGCTTTGCCCCAAACTCCCAAGGCCAAATGGCGATTGCCGGCGCAGCCGGGCCGGCAGGGATGCCGGCGTGAATAGATTTCCCAGGTTTTTGCTTCGCAAAAACCTGAAGGCGAAAAACGGCAGGGATGCCGTTTTTCGCCCGCGCAAGGGATTGAAGGGGCGGGGCTGTCCTATTGGACAGCCTCGTTCCCGGAGCGTGGCAGCCGGAAGGCTGCCTGAGCGGAGGGAATGGAGCGAAGCGGAACCCCGCAAAGCCCGGTCCCCTATCCTGCGGAGGAGTCCGAAGGACCCCGCAGGATAGGGGATGCGCCCAAAAGAAGAAGATAAAAAACCTTAAACGCTTTCGGAAACCGGGGTGTATCTTCATTTTTTACCCTGTTTGTAGTATGGTAGTCTTTGCAATGGAAAAATTCAT
Organism: Treponema sp.; assembly: GCA_031263435.1. Next base: position 690 of record JAISFT010000158.1, read on the forward strand.
CGGCATACCCGCCAGTCTTGGGTTTATCAGCGGGAAAGCCCTTCTTTATTTTGAAAATACCTTCCCGGAGATACCCCGGGTGGATGTCCTGCCGGAGCAAGCCCCGGACGAGGTCAGGCGTCTTGATGATGCAATCCGGAATGCCGGCGCCGAACTGGCCGTTATCCATGAACGGGCCCTTCAGGAGACAAGCAAGGAACAGGCCGACATTTTTAACGCCCACCTTTTGATGTTGAATGACCCTGTCTTTCGGGACCAGCTTCTGGATCGTTTCCGGGAAAGCCTTGTCAACATAGAATGGGTGGTCTGGGATGTGGCCCGGGAGATGATGCAGAAGATGATGTCCTCCCCGGATCCGCTGTTCCGGGAACGGGCCGCGGATATCAACGATGTGTCCAAGCGGGTGCTCCAGCAGCTCCTTTCGATTAAACGGAGTTCCCTGGCGGAACTGGAAGAAGATGTGATCGTGGTGGCCCATGACCTTCTGCCTTCGGAGATCCTTACGATGGACCGCAAACGGGTAAAGGGCATTGTCATGGACGCCGGCTCCCGGACTTCCCATACGGCAATCCTGGCCCGGGCCTTTAACATACCTGCGGTGGTGGGCCTGGTTCTTGGCACCAAGGTAATCAAGGAGGGGGACACCCTTATCGTCAACGGCCATACCGGGGAGGTTCTGGTGAACCCCGGCAAAAAGGACCTGGCGGGTTTCAAAAAAACCGCCACGATATACTACAAGCAGATGGAGGGATTCCTGTCCCTCCGGGAGCTCCCCGCGGAGACCCTGGACGGGGGCCGGGTTATGATGAATGCCAATATCGAGATTCCCGAAGAGGCCGAGGGGGTGCTGCAGTACGGCGCAGAGGGTATTGGGCTGTACCGGTCGGAATTTCTCTTTCTTACCCCCGGCCGGGCCGCGGAGGAAGAGCAGCAGTACCACAGCTATACCCAGGTTCTCCAAGCTATGGGGGTTCGTCCGGTTACCATCCGGACTATGGATATTGGGGGGGACAAGATCCTGCCCGATTTTCAATCGGGGGATGAAAAAAACCCCCTCCTGGGCTGGCGGGCCATCCGGTTTTCCCTGGCTCTGCCGGAGTTGTTCAAGACCCAGTTAAGGGCGATTCTCCGTGCCAGCGTAAGCGGCAATGTCAAAATTATGTTTCCCCTGGTTTCGGGGATCGAGGAGATCGATCAGGCCCTGGCCCTGCTGGACGAGGCCCGGGACGAGTGCCGCACCGCCGGGCAGTCTTTTGCGGAACGTATCGACGTGGGTATCATGATCGAAGTTCCTTCGGCGGCCATCACCGCGGACATTCTGGCGGAAAAGGTGGATTTCTTTTCCGTAGGAACCAACGATCTTATCCAGTATTCTCTGGCGGTGGACCGGGGAAACGAGCGGATCAGTTACCTGGCCCAGCCCGCCCATCCGGCGGTGCTGCGTCTGCTTAAACACACCATTGATTCAGCCCACCAGCGGGGCATTAAGGCCGCCATGTGCGGCGAAATGGCCGGGAATCCCAAATCCACTGCCCTGCTCCTGGGCCTGGGTCTGGACGAATTCAGCATGGCGGCCCAGAGTATCCCGGTAATCAAACGGATAATCCGCAGTGTCAACATGGTAGACTGCCGGAACCTGGTAGACGAGGTCCTGCGGGGAATTTCCTGGGAACAGAACACCAGCATGGTAGACGAATGGATGATGGAACACTGTCCCGGGGAACTGACCACCCTGTAAGAACGGGTCCTATAAGCCTATAAGAACGAGTAATGATGGAAACAACGATCAAATACCGGGGCCTTCCTGTGGTGGTCCTGACAGGCCGGCCCAATGTGGGAAAATCCACCCTGTTTAACCGGCTGCTTCACCGCCGCCGGGCCATTACCAGCCCCATCCCCGGGGTAACACGGGACCCCGTGGAAGCCGATGCCCTTATCGCGGGGAAACCCCTGCGTCTTATTGACACCGGGGGCTTCAAACGGAGTACCGCTTCGACAAGCCTGGACAGTGCGGTGACAGGAAAGACCCTGGAAACCCTGGGGCGGGCGGATCTTATTGTGCTGCTCCTGGAGGCGGGGGAATTGTCGGCGGAGGATCAGGAACTTATCGAAGTTTTACGGCGTTATCAGGATAAACTTCTGGTGGCGGTAAACAAGACCGAAGGGGGCCGGCGGGAGGCGGAGGCCTGGAATCTCCTGTCCTATGGTTTCGGACAGATCTACCCTATCTCCGCCGAACATGGGGATAATATCGCCCAGTTGGAGGAGGCTATCATCGCCCGGCTGGACTTTTCCGGGGTTGCGTCCGAAGATCCGGGAGACCGGCCCGTCCGCATTGCCCTTTTGGGAAAACCCAATACGGGAAAGTCCACCCTGAGTAACCGGCTTACGGCCTCCGCCGCTTCCATCGTCAGCGAGATCCCCGGCACGACCCGGGATGTGGTGGAGGGGGCCTTTTCCTGGAAAAACCGGGAATTTATGGTCCTGGACACCGCGGGAATCCGGCGCAAGGCCAAGGTAAGGGAAAATATCGAGTACTATTCGGTAAACCGGGCAATTAAAAGCATCGACGATGCGGATATTGTGTTCCTGCTGATCGATGCGGTGGAGGGGCTTTCGGATCAGGACAAGAAGATCGCCGCCCTGGCCCACGACCGGGGCCGGGGGATCATCCTGGTACTCAACAAGTGGGATACCATGCCCGCCATCAAGAACAATTTCCAGGCGGCCTGCGACCGCATACACTTTTTCTTTGGCAAACTGGAATTTGCCCCCATTGTCGCCTTAAGCGCCAGGGACGGCGACGGCCTCGACACCCTGTTGAACACCGCCCTCAGAATGTACCGCCAGCTTAACACCCAGATAGAAACGGGAAAGCTCAACCAGGCCCTGGAACACTGGCTTCAGGAGTATCCGCCCCCCTCCGCTCCCCGGACCCGCTTCAAGGTCCGTTATGCGGTACAAAAATCGGCCAACCCTGTGGCTTTTCTCTTCTTTGTCTCCCGTCCCCAGGCGGTGGGAGAGGCCTATATCGCCTATCTTCGAAACAAGATCCGCGCCGATCTGGGGTTTTCGCTGGTGCCGGTGGCCGTGGAGATACGCGGCTCCACCGGTTCCGGGGGGACCGGGGCTTGAACTATGGAATACGGGATCTGGAACGGATCCTCAATGTAAAGATCCATGTGCTGCGGTACTGGGAGCGGGAGATTCCCCTGCTCCAGCCGAAAAAAGATACAAACGGAAAACTGCACTATTCGGACCGGGACCTCCAGATTTTTTTACGCCTGAAACACCTGCT
>JAISFT010000235.1 GCA_031263435.1 Treponema sp.
ACCTCCACGGTGATCTTTAAGTGTTTGATCGCCCTGAAAACCCGGAACGGGATCATCATCTCCCCCCACCCCCGGGCAAAGAACTGCAGCAACGAGGCGGCCCGGATCATGCTGGAAGCAGCGGTACAGGCCGGGGCCCCCGCGGGAATCATCGGCTGGATAGACGAGCCCGGCCTGGATCTTACCAACCTGGTCATGAGGGAGGCGGATACTATTCTGGCCACCGGCGGACCCGGCATGGTCAAGGCCGCCTACTCCTCCGGCAAGCCCGCCATCGGGGTGGGTTCCGGAAATGTACCGGCCCTTATCGATTCCAGCGCGGATATCAAACTGGCGGTTAATTCCATCATCCTCTCCAAGACCTTCGACAACGGGATGATCTGCGCCAGCGAACAGTCGGTTATCGCCCTGGATGATATGTACGACCGGGTAAAGCTGGAATTTATGTACCGGGGCTGTTATTTCCTGAAGCCCGCGGAACTTGAAAAGGTCCGCAAGACCATTCTGGTAAACGGCGCGTTGAACGCGAAAATTGTGGGCCAGAGCGCCCCCCGGATTGCGGAACTGGCGGGGGTCAAGATCCCCGAAAACACCAAAATACTGATAGGGGAAGTGGACAGCACGGACCTGAGCGAGGAATTTGCCCACGAAAAGCTCTCCCCGGTCCTGGCTATGTACCGGGCCGCCGAATGGCAGGACGCCCTGGACAAGGCGGAGCGGCTGATTCGGGACGGGGGCTACGGCCATACCGCCAGCGTGTACCTGGATCCGGTTGCGGCAAAGGCCAGGCTGGAAGAATTTACCCTGCGGATGAAGACCTGCCGCATCGTCATAAACACCCCCTCCTCCCACGGGGGCATCGGGGACCTCTACAACTTCAAGCTTGCCCCCTCCCTTACCCTGGGCTGCGGCTCCTGGGGGGGCAATTCGGTGGCGGAAAACGTGGGGGTTAAACATCTTCTGAATATCAAAACCGTAGCGGAGAGGAGGGAAAACATGCTCTGGTTCAGAACGCCGGAAAAGGTATATATCAAACGGGGCTGCCTTCCTGTGGCCCTGGACGAACTGGGAGCGGTCCTGGGCAAAAAGCGGGCCTTTATCGTAACCGATACCTTCCTCTATCAAAACGGCTACACCAAGACAATTACGGAAAAACTCGACCAACTGGGAATTGTCCACGAAACATTTTTTGATGTGGAAAGCGATCCCGGCCTGGCCTGCGCCCGGAAGGGGGCCGGCCTTATGGCCTCCTTCCGGCCCGATACGATCATCGCGGTGGGCGGCGGCTCCGCAATGGACGCGGCCAAGATCATGTGGGTCCTCTACGAACACCCCCAGGTGAACTTCCAGGACATGGCCATGCGGTTTATGGACATCAGAAAGCGGATCTACCATTTCCCCACAATGGGGGAAAAGGCGTATTTTATCGCCATACCCACCAGCGCGGGTACGGGCAGCGAGGTAACCCCCTTCGCGGTGATCACCGATGAGGAGACGGGGATAAAGTACCCCCTGGCGGACTACGAGCTTCTGCCGGACATGGCGGTTGTGGATGTCAATGTCCAGATGAACGCCCCCAGGTCCCTGACCAGCGCCGGCGGCATCGACGCCCTGACCCACGCGCTGGAATCCTACGCGTCGATCATGGCCACCGATTTTACCGACGGCCTTGCCCTCCAGGCCATGAAGCTGATCTTCCGCTACCTGCCCGCCGCCTACGAACTGGGCGCGGAGGACCCGGAGGCCCGGGAAAAAATGGCCAACGCCGCCACCATTGCCGGCATGGCCTTTGCCAACGCCTTCCTGGGGGTCTGCCATTCCATGGCCCACAAGCTGGGAGCCTTTCACCACCTGCCCCACGGCATCGCCAACGCCCTGATGATCAACGGGGTAATCCGCTTTAACGCCGCGGAAGTTCCCGCCAAAATGGGAGCCTTCTCCCAGTACGACCACCCCCATACCCTTGCCCGCTATGCGGAAATCGCCGGCGCCCTGGGGCTTGCGGGGACCACGGACGAGGAAAAACTGGAAAGTCTTATCGCCGCCATCACCGAATTAAAAGACCAGGTGGGGATCAAAAAAACAATCCGGGACTACGGCGTCAAAGAGCAGGACTTTCTTGGCAGCCTTGACCGCATGAGCGAAGCGGCCTTTGACGACCAGTGTACCGGGGCCAATCCCCGCTACCCCTTAATCGGAGAAATAAAACAAATGTACCTTAACGCCTACTACGGGGAGGCCGCCAAATGAGCAGAACAGTTATTGTTGAACGTCCCAACAAAACAATTTACCGGGAAGACGGTAAGGTCTACAAAGTAATGGGCCCGGAATACCCGGCCTCCGACGTGTTTAACGAAGCCCTGAACCTGGCCGCGGTGGGGGAAACGGAACTGAAGACGCCGAAAATTCTGGAAGTTACCAAAGTTGACGGCAAGTGGGCCATCGTGTGGGAGTACGTCGAGGGGACCACCCTGCTGGAACTGATGAAACAGGAACCGGCCCGCCTTGATGAACACCTTAACCGCTTCGTGGACATCCAGTTGGAAATGCACCGTTACAGCGCCACCCGGCTCCCGGTCCTCATCGACAAGATGCACCGGAAGATCCGCGCCAGCGGCCTGGACGCCACCATCCGCTACGAACTCCACACCCGGCTGGACAGCATGCCCCGGCATACCAAACTCTGCCACGGGGACTTCAGCCCCAGCAACATCGTTATCACCGGGGACAACGAAGCCTGCATCATCGACTGGTCCCACGCGTCCCAGGGCAACGCCTCCGCGGACGCCGCCCAAACCTGGCTCAGCTTCAGCCTCTACCGGGACCGCTTCCCCGGCGCCCCGGATCTGGCGGAAAAGTACCTCCGCCTGTTCTGCAAAAAAAGCGACACCGCCCGGCAGTACGTGGAAAAGTGGATCTCCATCGTCTCCGCATCCCAACTGGTCAAAGGCAAACCGGAGGAACGGGACTTCCTCCTGCGCCAGGTCAACGTCGTAGAGTACGAATAGATAATGAGGGGGGATAGCCAGCAAAGCTGGCTCGCCTCCCCCCTGGGGCGCACTTTGTTGCGCCCCACCCCCCTCTACGGGGCGGCGGCCGGCCGCTCCATGCCCCGTAACGCCCCACAGGACCTGCTAAGGCCGCCTGCGGCTGCTTTTTCGTAATGTTACATTACTGTAGCGGCAGATTGCCCAATCCCCGGTATGACGCTATAGTATACACCGGAGGTTTCAATGGAAGCGGTAGTCCAGATTCTTGAAGCCGAAGAACTTATCCCGGTTATGTATATTCCCCCGGAAATGCGGCATACCCGCCTTGAAGTAACTCTTCGTCCGGTCAGGGAGGCGGTTGCGGAACATCATACGGCGCATACCAACCAGGAAATTATGCAAAAATTCCGGAAAGCCGCCGAATTAGGTGAGGCAAAGGCACAGCTCAAAAAGAAACTGACCGAAGGGATACGGTTTGACTTTACCGCCGAAAAAATCCTCAACGGAACTATGACCGAAGACGACTGGCAAAACCTGTATACCCTGCAAAAGCAGGCCTGGCCTCAGGCGGCGGCGGAAAAAGCCGGGGTATAGTCCATGCCTAAACCTGTCTTGCTTGATACCAACGCTGTTATTCACTTTGTTCAGGCCCTTGACCTGTCCAAATTTAGTATAGTAGCCCGGACTTTGAACAACAACCAATGCTATGTCCCGGCAGAGATAATTGTTGAAGCCGTCTATATCATGGACGGAAAACTTCAGAATGACCGGCAAACCACTGCCGCCAAATTAAAAGACTTCATTGCCCTTCAGGACGGCTTGGTATCCGAATCCAACGCCGTCACCTTTGGTTTAAATCTTTACGCTTCTTCCAGCCTGGATATTGTAGACTGCCTGCTTGCCGGTTACGCGAAGGTAAACGGCCGCCCCGTCTTGACCTTTGACAGCAGCCTGAAAAAACAACTGGCCGAACAGGCCTATATTCCCTGACAAGGGCAGCGGCCGGCCGCTCCATGCCCCGTAACGCCCCACACCCGGCAATACACGGACACCAAAGGCGATTACGCCAGTGAACCCATGGGATCCCAGGGTTTCAAAACCAGGGGCTTCTTTTCCACAGCGGCTTTTTCTTCGGCAGTAAGGAATTTCTTATCAATCACTACCTGGTAGATATATTCGTCGAACCATTCATCGGACATGCGGAACCAGCCCTTGTCGCAGCGCTTATCCCCCCAGCTATTCTCAACCTTCCAGCGGTTCGGCTTACCGTCGATAAGGTTGACCCCCTGAAATACCATGGCGTGGGTCATCAGACTTTCGCTGTAGTCAAGCCGGGAGGCCTTGTCCAGGGGAAAGGTGGTTTTGAAGAGGTTTCCCACATCGTAGAGGCCCATACTGAGGATGCCCTGCTCGCTGTCCATCATCTGACTGACATCACTGCCAAACCACACGGATTCGCCGCTTTCGATTTGGGCGGCGGCCGCCCGCTTCAGGTTTTCGATGGGGAGGTTGAGGTAGAGAACCGGCCGTCCGCCGGCCACATTGCCCAGGTAAGCCACCGTATAGGTCTGGTAATAGGGCTTGTCCGCTGTCGGCGCGTTGATAAGACTGACATAATCGCCCAGAGACTTATCGACATAGGTTTTGTAGAATTCAAGGGGCGTTATATCAAGGCTTCTCGTAAATTTGCCGCCGTTGAAGGATTTGTCGTTTTCGCTGCCGGAAGCGCCCGCGCCCTCTTTATCGTCCTTTGAACGGCCCCTCACCTCAAAATCGAAGCGTTCGGGGGGCGTACCAAGGCAGATGCAGAGCATACGGAAGATGGTTTCGAGCATGGGTTTCTTCTGCTGCCGAAGCGCCTCCCTGCCCGCACCGGCCTTGTGGGCGTCCCGCAGATCTTTGGCGAATTCCCTTACCTTAAGGGTGAGGTACTTGTTCATCTTCCCGCTGTTGCCTGAATGGAAAGACTCAGGCATGACGGTCTTGGGAACCACCCCGTATTTTTCGATCAGGGTCACGGCCATGTCCCACTGTCCCCCGTCGGCAAAGGGTCCCTGGAGCAGCCACTTGAGAAGCCGCGAATCCTGCTCCTCCTCAAGGGTATCAATTATTGACTCAAGGAAGAAATTCGCCTTTTCAAATTTATCCCAGAAAAAAAGATACGCCTGGGAGAGTTCAAAATTTTCAAGATCGCAGTTTTTCATCACTTCCCGGCGCAGCACGTTTGCCGCGGCGAAGAGCCAGCAGCGCCCCGACTGGTTCTGCGCGGTTATCTCCCCGGTCTTCAGCTCATGGGAAAAAATATTCGGGGTTTCGGCCGCAGCCTCATAGCGCAGGCCGGCGGCGTCAATCCCCATTTTAACGACGCTGTTCATTCTGACCTTGTATTCGTCGTTGATGAGAAAATCGCCCCTCAGCTTTCTGATGGTTTCAAAATCAATAGGTTGGTACATGATCACTCCTGTTGTATTTTTTAGCATGGAACAAAAGGAAAATCAACAAGCAAAACCCCGCGGCTGCCCGGACACTAGAACAAAGGCCCCAGCCAGAAAAGCTGGAGAAACAAAGCCGCTGCGGACACGGCGGCCAGGACAATGATCAGGTACTTAAAGATCCGGTCAAAGTCAAATATGCTGAAAAGGACGGAAAAGACGGCGTACCCAAGGCAGAGGTACAGCATTTCTACCCGGGGAAAAATATCGGGAAGAATCAGGAAACAGGAAGCGGCGACAATAAGCAGGGCATTCATCAGCACAGACTTCCGGTAACGGAACAGAATACCCAGCAGCTTTACCAGGACGGAAAAGAAAAGAACCTTTTCCGCGGCGGCAAAGTGTAATCCCCGGAATACCCGGGGGAGAAACAGGGCGGCCAGCAGCAGACCGCTGACTATGTGGTTAAAAATATCGTAGACCAGCGGAATAAGGCTGATGCTCCTGCCCCGGCGGGTCTTCAGAAATGCTGCGTATTTTCCCCTGTTTGCGTCGTGGACCGGATTGTAATCCGCTGTAAATTTCGAAAAATAGTAATAAAACAGTATCTTGAGGGGCTCATCGACTTCAAACCACTTCAGGGGAATTCTGATATGCCGGGCCTCATCAATAATATGGATAATCAAACCGCTGCTTGAATTCTGCACAAAAACCGAGGCCGCGTTCAGGTCCGCCGTATGCACAAGGCCGGAACCGGCGGTATTGACGATCGTTTCCCCGGTACACAATTCCGTCCGGGCGCCTTTGATATTCCAGCGGATCGTTTTATCGGTAAGGACTATTCCGCACTTCAAATTCTTGAAGATCGAATCGTCAAGAACTGCCTGGATAACTTCGCCGCCGTCAAGGGAAAAAATCCCCTTAACGGTCTCTTTTTCTTTATCGTCAAGATTGAAAACATAACGGCTGCGTTTTAGAAACTTCATCAGATTTCCCGTGCCAAACTTCTTCAACAGTTCCTTCCCCTTTTTCTAGTGAATTATTCCATGATATACCAGTTTGGTGGCTATGACAATTCTATCCACCGCGGCCGGTGATCAGGGCCGCCGTCTGGACCGGGTTTTACGGAAGGCCCTGCCGGGGGTTCCCCTTTCCCTGATCCACCGCCTGCTGCGGGAGGGGAAGATCCTGGTGGACGGCCGTCCCCAGGGCGGGGATTTCCGCCTCATGGCCGGGCAGGAGATCGGCGTCCCCGTCCGGACCGCGGAAAGGGGCCCGGCAGGAAGGGGGGCCCCTACCCCGCCGGGGGCAAGGGGCCCTGCTCCGCCGCCCGTCCGGCGCCCTGCTCCGGGGCCCTTCCAGGGCCCTTCCGGGGCCCTGCGGATCATCTACGAAAACGCCGA
>JAISFT010000049.1 GCA_031263435.1 Treponema sp.
GCAGGCTTGGCCGGAGGCCAAGCTTTTACACCGCGCAAGGGATAGAAGCGGAATAAAAACGCTAAAGCGTTTTTATTTTCGGAGTTTGGGGCTTTGCCCCAAACTCCCCTTCCGGAAAGAGGCGTTTTTATTGGAGCGGATAGCCCGGTCCCCGGCGAAGCCGGGGATGCGCCCATAGATATTATGATACCTCCGGGTGGTATTCCTCGCTTTTTTTGATGGTGGCGGCGTAGATGCTGTTGATGATCCCCAGCACAGCGGAAAGGGTAAACAGGGCTTCGATACCCACCCTGTCCCAGATATAGCCCCCCAGGAGGGCGATCAGAATCGAAATGACATGGTTCACCGAGACCCCGGTACTCAGGGTGGCGGTAACTTCCTCCTGGCTTGAGGCGATGGACCGGACGTACACATTGCTGGCCATGCTGGCCATGGAGATGATCGAGTCCAGCACATAGTTAATACAGACTACCCAAAAGGCGATGTTTTGGGGGAAAAGCCGGTGGGCGAAGCCGTAGAGGATGCAGACCACCACCAGAAGCAGCGTATCGGTAACCATGATGAATTTGTAACCCAGCTTGTCGATGAGCTTCCCCACGAAGGGGCTGAATATGGTGCCGAAGACGGCGCAGATGCCCAGGAGCAGCGAAATGATGGAGGTGGGGGCCCCGTAATAGCGGATCAACACGAAGGGGGCAAAGGTGATAAAGATCTGCTTGCGGGCGCCGTAGAAGACTTCCAGCATGTAGAATTTGGTGAATTTCCGGGCAAAGTAGAAACGCCGCCGCTTGGCCTTGGTTCCCGATTCCTCCAGGGCAAGGACGGTAAAAAAGGCCGCCAGCATGAGGCTCAGGGACACGGCGAAGATGATTCGGAAGGGGAAAACATCGGTACGGGAATAGCCAAGGCGGGTAACAATGGCGAAAAAACCGGTAACGACGACAAAACCTACGATGTTCCCAACCTGCCCTATCGCGCCGGTAACCCCCAGGATGGTTCCTTCCTTGCCCTTTGCCGCCATGTTGAGCGAGATGGTGGCCCGCACGGGCATGATCACATGCTCCCCGACGCTGAAGACCACCATAAATATGACTACCAGCGGCAGGGCGTTCCCCGGTGAATTCCAACTGGGCAGGGCGACGACAAGGAGTCCTGCCAGGCCCGCCACCATGAAGCCTATGCCGATCTTGAAAATTCTGACTTCGGTAAAGCGGTACATCCAGGCAAGGATCAGCACCACCAGTAATCCCGGGGTTTCGCGGAAGAATTCGATGATCCCCCGCTCGAAGGCGGTAACTTTAAGAACATCCGCCAGGTAATTGTCCTGGATTCCCCGGTAAAAACCATAGCTGATGCCGAAGAAGGTCAGGACCCCCAGGAAACGGCCCGGTTTAACACCCTCCCGAAAAACATCTTTGATGAGCAAAAAACGCGGCAGCTTCATGTTGTTCCTGCCGGGAAGTATACGGTATCCGCAGCAAAGAGAATAGGCCTTAAACAATCGGGCCAACTGTACTATTATGAACCTGTCCCAATATGAGCCTGTCCCAAAACCAGTGGAGGAATATGATGAAATCGTCTTTTTTGTACGGGGTTCTTTTTGGCGCTGTGGCGATGAACGGCTATGCCGTTGATCCGTCATTTTTCACCTGGAAAACCGGCGCCTTCGAGGTCTATATGCTGGTAGAAAACAGGGGGCAGGGAAGGCCGGGGATACTTATCGGCGCCACCAATGCCCAGTTGGAACACTACTTCCCCGGTGGGACGTATCCCTCGGAAACGAATGTCTTTCTTATCCGCGGCCGCGGCAAAACCGTACTTGTCGATACCGGTTTCGGGGGCGCCCTTTTTGACTCCCTGCGGCAGCTTAAAATAGACCCGGCGGAGGTGGACGCCGTACTCCTGACCCACCTGCACGGGGACCATACGGGGGGGCTTTCGAGGGAAGGATCGGCCCTTTTCCCCAACGCCCGGGTCTACCTGGCGCAGCAGGAACTGGCCGCAGCCCAGATGAATACCCGGCAGCTCCTGGCGCCCTACGGGAACCGGGTAGAAACCTTTGACCCTTCGCCGCTGGGGACAGCGGCCCCGGAACTTCTTCCCGGAATCCGGGCGGCCGCCGCCTTTGGTCATACGCCGGGGCATACGGTTTATCTGGTCGAAGACGGCGGGGAACGGCTTATCATTTGGGGGGACTTGATGCATGTTCAGGGGATCCAGTTTCCCCTGCCGGATATTGCTGTAAGCTACGATTCGGATGCCGCCGCGGCCATAGCCGGCAGGCGGGAGATTCTGGAATATGCGGCCCGGTACCGGATACCCATCGGCGGGATGCATCTGGAGTACCCGGCTGTGGGGGTGGTGGAAAAGGCCGGCGAGGGCTACCGTTTTAACCCCGCCCAATAGCGGATTCCCCCTTTGGCGGGGACAGACTATTGAAGGCAGGGATGATTGTGATTAAGCTTATGGCATGAATTATTTCACAAAAAAATGTATGGCCCTTCTTTGGGCCCTTACGCTGGTTTCTTCGCTTTCCGCACGGGCTGTGGTAGATGAGGGAACCAGTACGGAAAAAAGGGATCGCAGCTATGCCTATGGCTTGATCATCGGTTCCGATCTAAAAAGCACGGGTCTTGAATTGGATTTTTATGCCATTTCTCAGGGACTCCGGGATGCCATTGAAGGGCGGGAGTCCCGCTTCAGCCTGGAAGAGGCGATTTCCCTGGTCCAGCAGAGCTATATGGCTATGATGGAACAGCAGATGGAAGAGAACCGTCAACAGGAACTGCAATTTCTTGAAGAAAACGGGAAACGCAGCGGGGTTTTTACTACCGAAAGCGGCCTGCAATACGAGGTCCTCTCCCGGGCGGGGGGAGAAAAACCGAGTCTCCTGTCGGTGGTCCTGGTTAATTACGAGGGGACACTTACCGACGGAACGGTTTTCGATTCCAGTTATATGCGCGGTGAACCGGAGGAAATCCCGCTTAACATGGTAATCCCGGGCTGGAGCGAGGGTCTGTGCCTGATGGGGGTGGGAGATGTGTACATTCTCTACATCCCTTCCCACCTCGCCTACGGCAGAGACGGCGCGGGACAGGTAATTCCCTCCTACACGCCGCTGATCTTCAGGGTGGAACTGCTGGAGATTCTGCAATCGGAAGAATAAGGGCCGGAAACGGGACCGGGATAAACGCATAGGATTTTTGGACCCATCCCCAAGGCGTTTATCCCGCCACAGCGTATGCGGCTGTATGGAATCCTACATCTGATGCCTAAGATAGGCGCCGATAACGGATTCCAGGGAGTTTTCTTCGATCTTCACGATCCCCCGTTCCCGTTCAAAGCTTTCGCGGGAATCCGACGCATGGGCGGTATTGGCCATGATGTTACTGCCAAAATCCCGGCGTACCGTTCCGCCCGGCGCCTTGAGGGGGTCTGTGGGACCCAGTACCTCCCGTATTTTGTTGATCGCGTTGATTCCTTCGTAGACCAGAATCATACATTTTACGCTGCCCGGCTTGTTCTGCTCCCGGAGCGGACAGGTATCGGGCCGCTTGCCGGACATAAAGTTGATGAGCTGGTAGAACTGATTCAGGGCGTATTCGACGCCCACACTGTTGATAAGGCTTTTTTCCGTCTCCATACTTAGACCAAGTTTCAATTCCCGTTCGAGAATCTCCCGGGCCTTTTGACCAAAAGTGGGGGCGAGTTTCTCTTTCAAGGCCGTCTCCACGGGACCGTAAAATTCCAGGGCCCCTGTCAACGAAAAACGGTGAACCTTTATTCCCACGATTCTCAGGCCGGTCCGGGAGAACATATCAATGATGGTCCCCGGCCGGCTGGATGCATATTGCCAGTTATCGGGTTTGATGATCACCAGGGTTTTTTCAATTTTTGCGGGATCCGGGTATTGCATATTCTTGATGATGTTTTCCTGGCCCTTGAGGAATTGTAAAAACAGGGCCAGATCCCGATCCGCCCATTTCTGGCTCCGGGGGGTAAGGACCGCGGGTTCAAAATAACTAACCCTGCCGGGTTCCTCCGGGGCAGAGATAAGGTCCGCGTAGGTATCGCGGATCGTTTCCCCCGTAAGGGAATCAAAGTCCCGGTGTTCCGGGTACAGACGGCCGCAGATACCGGTAAGTTTTTCGCAGGGATTCTCCCCCTGAAAGAGGAGCAAAAGACTCCGGTGCTTTCTTCCGCCGGAAGGTCCCATGTTCTGATCCACATAGTCCGCCAAAAGGGACACATCCGGGGGGTTCACCTCCCCCCGCAGGGAAGCGGCAAAATCCTTGACAAAACCTTCGTCCGGGGCGATCATCTGGGCCCCCACCAGTTCAAGGTCCAGTCTGGAAAGCAGCCGGGCGATTACCCCTCCGGTACGGCTTTTGGCGATGGTATAAGGAGTTACCAATACATACGATAGCGAGTTCATATAAGCTCCAATAAACAACGATGGATATATAATACTATAAGCTTTGCCGCTTGAGTAGTTTTTTCTTTTTTGCAAAGATCAAAAATCGGGAATCCCTCATCCCTTGCTTGTCCTGCCCCTGCTAAATCTTTATATTAATTTATTATGTTAAGCAAGATGCGGAACATCGGCATCATGGCCCATATTGATGCGGGAAAAACCACTACTACCGAACGGATCCTCTATTACACCGGTAAAAGCCACCGTATTGGTGAGGTAGATGACGGCGAAGCTATCATGGACTGGATGGAACAGGAGCAGGAACGGGGTATTACCATCCAGAGCGCCGCCACTACCACCTGGTGGAAGGATCATCAGATTAATATTATTGATACCCCCGGTCATGTAGATTTTATCGCCGAAGTGGAACGATCTCTGCGGGTGCTGGATGGAGCGGTGGCCATATTCGATGCGGTCCACGGCGTGCAGCCCCAAACCGAGACGGTCTGGCGCCAGGCGGAACGGTACCATGTGCCCTGCATAGGCTACATAAATAAAATGGACCGGGCGGGGGCCGATTTTTTCCGGGTGCTGGAAGATGTCGGAACAAAATTCACTATCCCCGTTGCCCCCGTTCAGATACCCATCGGCAAAGAAGGGGCCTTTGAGGGGGTTATCGATCTTGTTACGATGGAAGAAATCCGCTGGGACAGCGCCACCGAAGGGGAACAGGTTATTCTGAGTCCCATCGACGCGGGGCACAGGGCCCTGGCCCTTGAATGGCGGGACAAGCTTATTGATATACTTTCATCGGTATCCGATGCGGTAACCGATCGCTACCTGGGCGGCGAACCGATTGACGCGGAATTCCTGCGGAAGGAACTGCGGACGGCATCCCTGTCCCGATCCCTGCTGCCCGTGCTGGCAGGGGCGTCCCGCCGGAACATGGGGGTCCAGCCCCTGATTGACGCCGTGGTCTATTACCTTCCCGCCCCGGATGAAGTAGCCCCTGCGCTGGGGCATCACCTGAAAAAAGAAGAGGATATCCCAATCCCCTGTAATCCCAGCGCCGCCCCCCTGGGCCTGGTGTTTAAGATCCAGAATGACCGGGAGGCGGGGAGTCTGTGTTATGTCAGAATGTATTCCGGGACGATAAAGCCGGGAACTACCGTATTCAACGTGGGAAAACGGAAGCGGGAGCGGGCCAACCGTATTTTACGGATGCATTCAAATAAATCCGAGCCGCTGGAAGCACTGGCCGCCGGGGATATTGGGGTTATCATCGGGATGAAGCTGGCCCAGACCGGGGACAGCATCGGCAGCGAAGGCTGGCCGGTGGTCCTGGAAAAGATGCTGTTTCCGGAGCCGGTTATTTCGGTTTCTGTGGAGCCCCGGAATCTTTCCGACCGGGACCGGCTTAACGAGATTCTGGTCCTGCTTTCCCGGGAAGACCCCACGTTTACTACCAAGGAGAACGAGGAGACCGGCCAGCTTATCATCTCCGGCATGGGAGAACTGCACCTGGATGTACTTGTAACCCGGATAGAGAAGGAATACGGCCTGGAAGCGAAGGTGGGAAACCCCCAGGTAACGTACCGGGAGTCGGTGGCCCGGACGCTTGAATGGACCGAACGGTATTCCCGGGTCATCGGGGGAAAGGAAAATGCCGCAGAGATTACCCTGAGGGTAGAAGGGCTGGAGCGGGGATCGGGGAACCGTTATACCAATGCCGCGCAGAATCGGGATGTGCCCCCGGCAATCTACGAAGCGGTGGAACGGGGCATACAGGGGGCTCTGGCTTCCGGTATTGTCCTGGGCTATCCCTGCATTGATATAGGAATAACACTGACGGCCCTGAAATATTCGG
The DNA here is from genome assembly GCA_031263435.1 of Treponema sp. Next base: position 6,282 of record JAISFT010000049.1, read on the forward strand.
AGCTAACCGGGACCGAATTTGCCTTTGAAGCCTGTGCCAGCCTGGGTTTTGACGAAGCCTGCCGCAATGCGGAGCCCTTCCTGCTGGAGCCTATCATGGCGGTGGATCTGACAACTCCCCATGAATTTGTGGGAGACACGATGAGCCTTATGATCTCCCGGGGTGGCCAGGTACTCAGCATGGTTTCCCGGGCCGGCAGCGATCAGGTTATGGCCCAGGCCCCTATGGCAAAGATGTTCGGCTTTATGACCTCCCTGCGGAATGTAAGCCAGGGACGGGCCGGGTTCACCATGGAATTTTCCCATTTCGAGAAAAAACCGGAGATAAAATAGCGGACCGGGCAAGTACGCGTCATCAGGCTGCAGCATACAATTCTTAAACTTTTGGACGTAACAGGGTTTTACTTTTCGATTCCAAAAAGTCTTTTGAACAGTCCGGCAATCCACCGGAAAAAACGGCGGAAAATACCGGGATTCCGCAGACGGTAGATCCGCCCGGACGCGTCGGCGGATTCTTCAGGGTTAAAATCCTGGCGCTGCAGATTCTCTTCCACTTCGTATTCCAACTGGGAAAGCCCCGCGGGAATATCAATAACCACCGCGTTAATTGTCCGCCAGCCCAGGGACTTTGCTGCTTCCAGCCGCCGGCCGCCGGTGATAAGAACGTTTTTTTTGCTTATCACGACAGGACTTATCTGGCCGAATTTCTTAAGACTCTCCGCCAGGGCCTCGATATTTCCCATATCCTGACGAATTCGCTTTTTAACAATAATATCTTCAATAGGAACCTGCATGGCTTTTCACTCAAATAGGGGATTAAAGAATTCGGCTTCCCTGTCATCGGTCTGTCCGCCGGGCGCGCTGTCCATCCATGAAGGATCTTCGACAACATTTACCATATCTACATCTACTTCCTCTGTCCCGCCGGAATCAGCGGCCGCGTCACCGGGGACCGGAACGGATATCAGGTCCTGATTTGGAATGTCCAGGGCTTCATTCCAGCCGGGAAGATAGGACACATCATCCCCGTCAAGCAAACGGTTTCCCGTAGAGGTTCCGGAGAAGGTATTCGGATAAGCCGGGGAAATACCGCGCCTCTGCACCCCGCTGCCGGTCCCCGAGGAAGAATATCTGGAAGCCGTTACCGGCCGTTCCGGAAGATCGGAGGGCAGAACCGGCATGTTCAGGGAGTCCAGCAGGGTATCGATCGCGAAAGGCGAAACAACAGATCGGAAGGGATCCAGATGCAGACCGACAGGATTACCGTGGACGGTACAGTACTCCGAAGGCTGAGTCCCCTCCAGGAAAGGCAGGGTTACTTCCCCCGCGTTGCAGGCGGCAGTCTTCAGAAGTCCCGATTGGGCGCAGACCGTTACATCAATTATCCCGGTCGCAGGCCGGGCGAATTCCCGGTAGGGCAGGCCCTGGTGGATCTCCCGCATATAATCCGCCCATACGGGCCCCGCCAGGGTCGATCCTGTCAGGTTTACCCCCAGGGAATTTCCCGGCTTATCAAAGCCGAACCAAATAGCCGTGGTATAGTAGGGAGAAAAACCCACGGTCCAGGCATCGGACCAGTTTTGGGGAGTCCCGGTCTTACCTGCCATAGGCATACGGAAACTCTTGCCGTCCGCGTCTTTGAAGGTGAATTTAGAACCCCAGGACGACGGATTGTAGAGGGTTCCCATTTCCACAGTTTTTTTCAGCATGCTGGTCATCACATAGGCATTCTGGGGGCTTATCACCTGGATCTCCTCCCCCAGATGACGCTGTTGCAGCCTGAGATCCCGTTCCGGATCCATGACTACCCGGCCGCTCCGGTCTTCCACGGAGCGTATGGCAATGGGGGTAACGGAACGGCCCTGGTTGGCAAAAACAGCGAAGGCCCGGGCCATCCTCAACGGTGAAGTAGAGATGATGCCCAGCCCCAGGGGGTAAACCCGGGGGAAGGTCCGGCGGATCTGATCGGGATCGGTGATGTCCAGCAATGCCGCGGCCCGGTTAATCGCGGAATCAAAACCAATGGTGTCCAGGACTCTGAGGGACGGGACGTTCATAGACTGGGCCAGGGCATCGTAGAGGAGTACCGATCCCTTCCACTCACCCCGGAAATTCAAGGGGATATAGGGGGTTCCGTCCTCGTTGTGAAACACAATGGGCACGTCATGGATGAGGGATGTGGGGTTTAATTTACGGGAATCAATGGCCGCCGAATAGTACAGGGGCTTAAATGAAGAACCGGGCTGAATATTCCCCTGGGTGGCCCGGATAAGCTGGTTAGACTCATCGTACTTGGATCCCCCAATGATGGCGGTAATATAACCGGTATCATTTTCAATCGAAATAAGGGCCCCTTCCACCAGGTTTTGCTCGGTACTGAGCTTCAAATCCGCAAAGCCGGTATTGGTAAGCACCTTAAGATCCTGGATACCGAAAACCAGGGCCGCCATATCGACAACAGGATTCACCACTTTGACATAACGGCTCAGGGCCTTTTCTTTCTGCTGGGACTCGCTCAGGGAATGAATGGCATCCAAATCGAAATACAAGGTTAGGAGATCGATAACCGGCGTGTAGGTAGTGATGGCCTGGAGGTTGTTACTGGCGTTGGCCCGCAGATACTCGCGATTGGCCTTTTCCAGGCCCTGCTGCATATACCGGCCCGCCGCCTCCTGGTGCTTCAAATTCAAAGTTGTGTGGACCGTGTACCCATCCCGGTAATAATCTCTGGTTCCGTACATCATGTCGTCCAGTTCCCGGCGTACATACTCACTGAACCACGGAGCGGCGTCTTCCCGGTTGTAATAGGCTCCGATTGATGCCCTGGTGTAATCGTAACTGGCCCAGTAGTCGTCAAAGGAAGCGTCCGCCTCCTCCCGGGTGGCATAGCCCATCTCGATCATCTTGCTGAGGACCGATTGCTGCCGATCCATGGCCTCGTTGGGGTTGTTAAGGGGGTTGTAACGGGTAGGATTTGACAGTTGGACCACCAGCAGGGCCGCCTCCGCCAGGCTTATGTCCCGGGCGCTGTGGCTGAAAAAATACTGGCTTGCCGCCTCTACCCCGTAGGTGCCGGGGCCCATGATCATGTAATTCAGGTAAATTTCCAGAATTTCATTCTTGGTATAGCGCCGCTCCATCTGGAAGGCCCACCAGAGTTCCCGAATCTTCCGGGAGATGGTCATTTCAGTCCGGTCGGTGTAAAGGGTACCGGCCACCTGCTGGGTAATGGTAGAACCGCCGCCCCAGTTTCTGCCAAGCAGCCGTCCCAGCGCCGCCCGGGAGATAGCACGGATGCTGAAACCCCGGTGGTTGTAGAAATCCGGGTCCTCCCGGGCCAGCACCGCGTAAATAAGGTGCCGGGGAAGTTCGTTGAGGGAAACCAGTTCCCGTTTTTCATCCGCGGCGAACTCGGTGATTAAAATTCCGTTTATATCAAGGATTTTTGTAGGCAGGGCCGGATAAAATTCCTGGAAATTTTCCAGATTCATAATATTGGTGGTTTCCGCCAGCGAAAGGCCCAGGCCGATACCGATTACCACGGCAACAAGAACCGTCAGGACAGCGAAAAAACGGATCAAGATAGCGGAAAAAATCGAACGTTTACCCTTTGCGCCCATTCTTTAAGCCTATGGGGGAAGACAACATTTGTCAATTGGTTTTAACTAGGCCATGAAAAACCATAACAAGGACCTGTCCGAAAAGTTTTCGGACAGCCCCTCTCAGGAGTATCCCGCCTGACGCGGTGAATCCCCTATTTTGCTATGCTGGCGTTAATGGCGGCTTCCAGTTCGGCCAACTGGTTGCCGATAGTGCCGCTGGAGAAGATTTTGGACATTCCGTCTTCCATCTCGGTCCAGACCGCTCCGGCGTTCCGTGAGGCGATGGGGAGCGGATGGCCGTAATTGATGGAATTACTTACCACCTGGGTATCCACCCAACCGTAGTTCTTAAAATACAAATCGGTCATGCCGTTGTAACAGGGGGCGAAGGTATTCGCCGTAATCTCCGCGTGACGCCGGGAAGACAGGAAGGCGACAAACTTCCGTACTTCCTCAGGATTTGCGGTCTTATCGGAAACAGCGTAGGCGATATTGTGGAATACCGT
>JAISFT010000075.1 GCA_031263435.1 Treponema sp.
GCGCTCATGGCGTATCCGATACTGGGCATAACGCTGGCGGATAAAATTCCCCGGCTCATTATTTACTCCTCATGTTCTATATCGGAATTCGTAAGAAAAAAATGAAGAACCCCGCTGTAAGCGTAGCTTGCGCTAAACTTGGCCTACCCCAACGTGTCGGCAGAGCCGACGGCAGAGCCGACCGCAGCCTAGGGGAGGAATGTATTTACTTTTGTAGAATGTGGATCTTCTCCACGATTGTTGTAGCGGGGGGTGCGAGGGCCGGGCTTAGCCCCCAGGAAAACATTTGGAATTCTCTGCCGGAGCATATCGAAGATATGACGTATCGAAGATAGCGGAGGCAGATTCTACAAGCGTTTTCCTGGGGGCTTAGCCCGGCCCTCGCACCCCCCGCTACAGCGTATCTACTCCCGGTTAAGGCGGATCCACTCGTTGATGCGCCGTTCCAGAGGGACTATTTCATCCTTGCTGTCATGGCGGATCCGGTCGTGCATGTAGGGAAGGATTACCTTTTCCTTCAGGGCCGGCCAGTTCCGGGGCAGTACGTTGGGGGGGACCAGGTAATCTTCCGGGGGAATATGCCCCAGCAGGATGGGGTAGAAACGGGGGAATATTTGTTCCGTTACACTGCGGAGGGCGGAAAAACCGCCGCCGATGCCGAAGGAATTTTCGGTGATGCGCCGGTCCCGGGCGGATTCCAGAAGCTGCATCTGGGTCTCCGGCTGGAAAAACCAGCAGGTAAAGGCTTCCGCGGCTTTTTTTGCCTTCCCCTTTTTGCAGATGCCGTAGTAGACCATGTCCTCGTTAAGGGGAATGGTGTTGGCCTCCGCGATCCAGCGGAAATCCAGAGCATCACGGCGCTCCTGGGTCATGGTGAACAATTCCGCGCTCCCCATATAGGCAAAGAGGATATGGCCGGAGATAAGCCGCTTGGCGGGGGGATCGTAAAAATATTTAAAGGTAAAATCATCCACCTGCTGGATGCTGGTGTTTGCCTCCCTGATCCACTGCTGGTTGTATACTATCGCCCGTTCAACAGCCTGGGAGTCCCAGGCCAGGGGATTTGCCTCCCTGAATCCGGCATTAAAAAGCTTGGTGGTAACAAAGAGGAATTCATCGTTCCAGGCAGGGGAAAAGCCCATCCGGGAATAGGCCACGCCGTTTTCCTGGTTGTAGTCCCTGCCCAGGGCCTTTATTTCCTCCAGACCAATAGTAAAAGGGTTGGAAATAAGGGACCCGTTGCCCCTGGCAAAGACCAGGGCGGGGATGTTAAACGAGACCGGCAGTAAGTACTGGCGGTTTTCGATTTTTCCCAGGGCCAGCAGTTGGGGGTAGAAATGATCCTCATCCAGAGTCTGGTCCTTGAACAGCTTGTCCAGGGGGTTAAGCAGGGTTCTTGTGGAGGCGCTTTTAAGCCACTGCCCGGCAACTATGTCGGGATATTCAAGACCCTGGGCGAGTTTTTGGGCGGGCGAATCAAAATAGTGGACCTCCACCTTGTAAACATCCTGTATGGAGTTGAACTGATCCGCGTAAATGGCAAATTCGATCTGGTCGGTCCAAAAAACCGCCTGTTCTCCGCCGCCCCCCCCGCAGGAAACCATCATACCGATACACAGAGCGCAGACCCCTGCCGCCGGCAGCCCCCTGTGTGTCCCGGCAAAGGAGAGGCTGAAAAAAGAAAGGCAGGGCATTTTCATACCGCATCCTAGAATCCGGTCCTTAACTTGTCAATCTATTTTCCGGCGGTTATGATACCCTATGCAGTCGTTTTCTCCGCCGGAAAGGTCCAAACAAACCTTTGGTACTGCCCAGGTGATAAGACTGCTGGAACAGATAGGAGACCACTACGAGGCCAACGTGGCGAATTCTTTCCTCCGGCCCGCCCTGTTGCAGCTTCCGCTGGGGTCCCAGGATTGGTCGCAGATAGAGATGCTTACCCATAAGCAGGCGCAGAACCTGGGCTTTGAACTGGACGAACTCTACCGGCAAATTTCCACCGCCGCCCGCTTTGTGTTCATGGTCCGTAACGACCTTCTCCCCGTGCTGCGGAACCGCCTGGGGGACAGGGCATCGGGGCCCAGGAGGGTGTTCCAGGATATGGCGGTAAACAACTTTGGTTCCAACCTGAAGATATTCGCCGATCTTCTTAACGAACTCTACCTTGCCCTGGCCGAGCTGGATAAACGGAATTCCCGCGGGCACGTCCCCCTCTACCTGCGGATGCCCGAATTGATTGACGTAGGCCGCATGCTCGTGGGTTAGCGCCCGAACATCATTCAAACTGTGCCTTTTATGTTTTTGGGCGCATCCGGCCACTGGCGTGGCCGGACCGGGCTATCCGGGGTTCCGCTTCGCTCCATTCCCTCCGGGAACGCGTGGCCCCTTCGGGTCCACGCGCCCCTCCTATCCCTTGCGCTGCTCAAAAATGGCATCCATGCCATTTTTGAGCTGTAAGTTTTCGCTTCGCAAAAACTTATGAAACTATTGTAGCCGGCCTCCATGCCGGCCCGGCTGCGCCGGCAACGGCCTCCTTGCCGGTTTTTGGCCTTGGATTTTGCCTGTGGCAAAATCCATCTATCCGCCACAGGCGGATAGCAATGGAAACAGCGGCATCCTGCCGCCGCCCTTCGGGCGCAATCCGGCCTCCCTGCCGGTTTTTGGCCTTTACCTTTATCAGTCTATTTTTCGATTTTTTGTTGACTTTTATCTTTTTCTGTGGTATTAATTGAAATAGTATTTTTGGGGCCGGGAATACCACAGGACTTGGTGGTGTTTTCTGCATAAAACGGTATGATAATTCACGAAAATGAATTGTTATACACCTGTAACAGGCTGATAGGGGAGGATGCTGTGACAGTCAGCGTACTTTTTCCGTTAAAAACATCCGGCGCATTCGCTCTCCTCCCGGCATTATTACCCCCCCACCCCCCCCCCCTATATATATAGCGTAGTTTCCTCAAAAACCACAGCATACCCCACTCTATATAGCGTTGCGCCCGCAGTTCCGGTCCCCGTCCGGGGGGAATCAACCGACAAGGAGGAGAGAGAACTCATGGGTTTTAGCAGAGGCGAAAGCCCCTGAATAAGATAAAAGGGGAACCCCGAAAACGGCCCATCCGGCAAAGATCAACCGTTCCGGGGCAAAACTAGATACGTAAAAAGTATAACGCTTTTAGCGTATTTAGTCCTCTTTCGCGGTCTTCCC
>JAISFT010000099.1 GCA_031263435.1 Treponema sp.
GATATCCTTATAAACTGGCTGGGAGACTGATATGGTAATGCAAATTATCTTAACTATTGGGCTTATTGTTGCCGCAATAACCCTTTTTTGTGTGTCGCGGTATCTAAAAAAGCACGGCCTGTAATACGCACCTGGTGCCTGGCACCATTTTGGCGAAGCCATCAGCGAAACCCTGATCCCCGGCGGCTCCCCCCTCAAAAACCCCGCGCCATCATTTTTGGCCCCCAACTAGGCGCCGATGCCAAATTTCACATCAATTTCAACTCCTCCTGATTGGGGGGTAGTGGAAAAGCCGGGCCGGGCCCGGCTTTGAAACGGAGGGGGGGCCAAAGGAACCAAAAACGCGTAGGCGTTTTTGGTTTTCGGAGTTTGGGGCAGGCCCCAAACTCCATTTCCAGTAGATTGTCCGTGGTAGCGGGCCCCCCCTTCCTGTAAATTTGAAGGCCCCGGTTACGGCAGCCGTAGTTACGGCGTCTGTCTTTTTGGGCTATAATTCAGGTACGTTTCCAAAACCAGCCGGGTTTTGGGATTGGCGTTTTAGATATAACTGATGGAGGTATTATGCCAGCGAACATGGGAAAATGGTTCAGTCCGGCGATGATTTTTTTGGCCCTGGCGGTGATTGTGGTGGTGATTTTGCTGGGGACCACGGTTTACATCGTGGATCAGACCGAAGAGGCGGTGGTAACCCGCTTTGGGCGGTACACTGTTACCAAGGGGCCGGGGCTTCAGTTCAAGCTGCCCTTTGGTATCGACCGGGCCTACAAGGTAAATGTAAAAACGGTGCAGACCGAACAATTCGGCTTTACGACGGTAAAGACGGGGATTACATCGACCTATGCCAATCAGACCAAGGAATCGACCATGCTTACCGGGGATCTTAACATCGTCGATGTGGAGTGGATCATCCAGTACCGGATCGTGGACCCCAAGGCATGGGTCTTTAATGTGATGGAACGGACCCAGACTATTCAGGATGTGTCCCGGTCGGTCATCAACATGCTGGTGGGGGACCGGGCCATCATGGACATTATGGGGCCGGAACGGAGCGCCATTGAAAGTGCGGGTACGGAGCTTATGAACGAGACGTTCCGGGAATACGGCCTGGGAATCGATGTGATCGCGGTAAAGCTTCAGAACATCGATCCCCCTGCGGGGGTTCAGGAGGCCTTTGACGATGTGAACAAGGCGGAGCAGGACATGAACCGCCTGATCAACGAGGGCCAGCAGGTCTACAACGCGGAGATTCCCCGGTCCCGGGGGGAACGGGAGCGGATTGTCCAGGAAGCCCAGGGCTACAAGACGGAACGGATCAACAAGGCCAACGGGGATGTGGCCCGGTTTAACGCGGTTTACGATGAGTACCGCCAGGCTCCGGAGGTTACCCGGCAGCGGCTCTACTACGAAATGATGGAAGAGGTCTTTAAGGACGATGAGGCCACCATAATTCTGGATCGGAATTTTGAGAATTTCCTGCCCCTGCGCAACCTGGATTCGCGGCGGAGCAGCGGGGAGGGCCGGTAATGAAAAAATTTGTTGTAACCCTTGTGGTCATTACGGTGGTATTTATAGGTGTTGTGGCTGCCGGTCCTTTCTACGTGGTGGATGAAGGGGAGCAGGCGGTGATTGTTCAGATGGGGAGGCTGATACGGGTGGTTACCGACGCGGGTCTGCATTTTAAGGCTCCGTTCATTGATGAGGTGGTCCGTTACCCCAAGCGGATCATGGCGATGGACGGGGAGCAGAAGAGTATGCCCACCAGGGAAAAGCAGTATATCTGGGTGGATGTAACTGCCCGCTGGAAGATTGCCGATCCGTCGAAATTTTACGAATCGATCAAGACCGTTGATGCGGCCTATGCCAAGCTGGCGGAGGTCATCGACTCGGAGGTGCGGACGGTGGTGGCGGAGAACTACCTGCGGGAATCGGTCAGGAATTCCAACATCATTATGGAACGGGCGGACAGTCTGGATGTTCTGGGTCTGGGAGAAAATATTGACCCGGAACTGCTTCAGTCTTCCATCCAGCCGGAGACCAACTACGAGCCTATTGCAAGGGGCCGCCGTCAGTTGGCGGAGGAGATTCTGGCCCGGTCCCGGCGTATGGTTCCCGAATACGGTATTGAGCTTATTGATGTGGTAACCCGGCAGATCCGCTACTCCGACGAGCTTACCCAGAGTGTGTACGCCCGGATGATCAAGGAGCGGAATCAGATTGCCCAGGCCTTCAGATCCGAGGGGGAGGGCAAAAAGGCGGACTGGCAGGGCCGCATGGACCGGGAACGGCGTTCAATTCTTTCGGAAGCCTACGAGCGGGCGGAGACTATCCGCGGCGAAGGGGATGCGGAGGCGGCCCGGATCTATGCGGAGGCGTATAACCGGGACCGGAATTTCTTCGATTTCTGGCGGGCGGTGGAATCGTACCGGATGACTCTGCCGGCCTTCGACAAGACCCTTTCCACCGACATGGAGTATTTTAAGTACCTCTATTCGCCTGGCGCACGATAAGCGGCAATGAGGAGCGGAGGGATATGGCTGCTAGAGGGATCTTTCATCTTGGGATCGACGGCAAAACACGGCTGGGTTTTGACACGGGGCTGAACGCCCAGGCCTTTGCCCAGGCAAAACTTGCCCAGTTTATTACTCAGGAAGGGCATATTATCCTGCCGGACGGCACGGTAAAGCCCTGGCAGCCCGGCGGGGTCATCGAAAGCGAAGGGACCATGGTGGTCTGGGGGCCGGATTTTCAGGGGGAGCGGCTTGACCTACTCCTGGCGCCGGGCGGCGGAGACGCGGGCCCGGCTCTGGAGGCCCTGCGTTACTGGATTGCCGCATATCCCCGCCTGCCGGAGGCCGGCCTGTGGCCTGCGGGGGTCTTTGTGGCCCTGGACGCCGGGTCTTACCCTGTGGGCACGGTGTTCTTTCCGCCGGAGCGCCTGCGCTGCCGCTGTATCCGTGCGGAAGGGGAGGATCGCTGGCTTGACGGCGGGGAATCCCTGGTTTTTATGGACCTTGCGGGGGAAGCGGCGCTGTCCTTTACCGCGGCCGCCATGCTCTACCGTATCCTGGCCGGGACCGTAGAAACCCACGGGTTCCAGGGCGCCGGCCTGACGGAGAGCGCTGGCCTGCCGGACCGGACCGGCGCCCTCCCCTTTCCCAGCCGGGACACGGAGAAACTGCACCAGGATATGCGGGAATCGGTCTTTCTTCCCCTGGGCCTGGCCGCGCCGGGCCTGGACCCCCATGCCGCGGACCTGGTGGACCGGGCCATTGCCGGTCTTAAAGGAAAACTGGCGCCCCGGCCCTCTCCGGCCGAACTGGCCGAACTCCTGGGCCCCCCCGGAACGGAGCGGGAAACAGGGCGGGGCCCCGCTTCTTTTTTCCGGGACCTGAATGTGGAAGAACGGGAAAAGCTGCGGGAAGAACGGGAACGTTCCGAAAAAAAACAGAATTTTAAGGTGGGGACCCGGCGTTTTTTGGTACGGAATACCGCCATCATCACCGGCATTACCGCGGCGCTGGCCGTTGTAATTATCTTTGCAAACAGTATGGCCGCTTCCCGCCGGAGTCTTCCCACCACCACGGGCATGGATTCTCTCCAGGTGGTGGAAACGTATTACGGCGCCTTTGGCGCCCTGGATCACACGCTGATGGAAGCCTGCGTCATCAACAAGGCCGGCAAGGGGGACATCGACATGATTACCCGCTTCTTCGTAACCAGCCGGGTCCGCCAGGCCTATGAATTCGGTTCCGTCATGTTTTCGGCCCAGGACTGGTTTGACGCCGGCGCCCCCCCCACAAGCGCCCAGATTATCGGCGTTACCGATCTGAAGGTTACGCGGGTCAGGGGGAACGAGGATGACGCCGAACTGCGCTACCAGGCGGAGTATATCATCTGGATTCCCGGCGGAATGGCGGGTGAGGAGGAAGATTCGGGGGGTATTGTGGCTGTCCCGGGACCTGCGCCGGAACTTCCTGCCGAAGCCGGTCTGGGGGAACTGGTCCCCGCGGTCGAAGAGGAATTTATCCCCCCCCGGGGCTACCCGCTGATTGACGATCTTACGCTTATCCGCCACAAGGGAAACTGGCGTATCTCGGTTATCGACCGGCAGGATTCTAATATCTAAACAGCATTCAAACTGTAGTTTTTATGTTTAGGGCGCATCCGGCTGCTTACGCAGCCGGACCGGGC
>JAISFT010000111.1 GCA_031263435.1 Treponema sp.
GAGTGGGAATACGCCGCCCGGGGCGGGGGTACGCCGGACCCTACCGGGCCGTTCGCGGACCAATGGGCGGGGACCAACGACGAAAGCGCCCTGGGGAATTACGCCTGGTATAGGGTTAATTCATACGACCTGGGAAGCCGCCGCGCCGATTACGGCACCCACGCGGTGGGGGGAAAGGCGGCGAACCTTTTGGGACTCCACGACATGGGCGGGAACGTGTGGGAATGGTGCTGGGACCGGGAGGGCGCTGTTGACGGGACTACGCCCGCCGCGGGGCCCGCTTCCGGCGTGAGCCGGGTGGTCCGGGGGGGCGCTTGGGACGGTGAGGCGTCCTACTGCGCGGCTGCCTTCCGGAGCGGCAACTACCCTGTTTCCGGGCGCAATAATCTTGGTTTCCGGGTGGTCTGCGCGCCCTAACATAGGGGCGTAAAATGAAGGTCCCGCCGAAAAACCCCAGGTACTTATATTTTTCTTTTCCAGGAAATACACAAGTTATCCACAGCTTTGAATCCGTTGATTCCCCGCTCGGGGTCTTTTTGTTCCCCGAAAGGGGCCCTCCGGTTCCCCGTCTCCCTTTCCCGGCCTTGGGTCCATGGGGGCTAATTCTTTACCCCATAAGGAATTAGCCGTTTCTGCCTTTCTACGGCCCCTGGGCGGATTCCGGCACTGTATGAAAAGGGATACAGATTCTCCCGGCTCCCAAGTTATTAACAACTTTTCCCCATAGTTGGGGGGCAGCGGAGGACCCCGGACCCGGCCGCGGGCCGGGGAGGAGGCCGGAGCGCGGGGGGGCCGGAACTGACGCGCCCGCAGGGCGGCTGCGGACGAATTGGCCGTGGTAGCAGGCCCCCCCTCCTGATTCGCTTTCGGCACCGCGCTTGCATTAGCAATGACCCCATGTTAGGCTTTTTTATAATGAAAAGTGTTGCCCGGCTGGCGCTTTTTTTCACGGTCTTCTTTGCCGCTGCCTTTGTTTCAGCCGCGCTTGTCCGTTTTTTGCAAATTAGGATTGATGTTATCCGCGCCATGCCCCCCCGGAACGGGGAGTTGGGCGGTGAAATGCTGGGGGCCTTCCGTTGGGCTCTGCCGACGGCCCTCTATATTTCCCTGCTTTTCAGTCTTAGTTATGCCGCCAGGCATCGAATCTTTTCCCCCGCCGCCATGCTCTGCCTTCTTATCCTGGGTTCCGCCGTTTCTCTGGGGGTTACCGCGGGGGCGGAAAGTTTTTCCCGCCTTGCCAGGTACTTCAGCCCCCCCCGGCCGATGGAGTATCCCGGCCTTATCCTGACCCAGGCCGACAACGCTATTGTGCTTATCCGGAACCCGGCGGATCCCTGGGGGCCGCGGGTGGTGTCTATCCCCGAACAGCCGCTGCTCTACCAGGAACTGCCCCGGGGCCCGGACGGCAGGCCTATCCCCCTGCCACCGATTCCTTTTAGAACCGGCACCGCCTGGGTCTTGCAGAGTTTTATTATCGATCTTTCCCTTGCAAGCAGGGAATGGGTTAACCGTTTCGACCGGGGCTCCTCCGGGGGAGGGCTCCTGCCCTTTCTTGTCTACAGCGGCGCCCTGGTGTTCCTCCTGGCTTCCCTGCGCTTCGCCCTGGGCCTGAGCAACTGGCCCCTGGCCAACCTTTTCCTGGGGGCCCTTATTTTCCGGGGCATCCTGAGCCTGGAAGTTTTCCTGGGCGTTCCCGAAGTGGAAGATGTTCTGAACGGCCTCTTGGGAGAACTTATCCCCCCCCTCTATACCGCCCCTTTGATCTTCGCGTCCCTGGGTTTCCTGGTCTGCCTTTACAGCTTCCTCAGTTTCCTGGCCCGGAGAAGGGATTCCTATGAAGATTAACAAGGAAACCCTGGCTTCTCCGCCGGCCCTTTTTATCTATTACCTGGCGGCCGCCTCCCTGGGCATCCTGGGTTTCCGCTTTTTCTTTCCCAGCCAGGGGGCCCCCCTCCCCATTTTTTCCCGGGACTGGCGGTTCACCCTGGGGGTTCTGGACCTGTTCTCCCTGTTTCCCGCCCTGACCTTCAGCGCCCTGGCCTTTCCCTTTGGGGTCCGGATTTACTACAACGAGTACAAAAGTTTTTCCCCCCACTTTCTTGAACAGTTCAAGGGGATCATCGCCGCCGTTATCCTGACCGCCGCCGTCTACGCCGTGCTGTTTTTTTTGGTCCAGCCGGTGTTCCAGGACAAGCGGATCGATATGAGCTACCAGGGGAGCATGTACCGCCTGGCCCGGGATTCGGCGGAGGATCGCATGGACCAGGGAAAGTGGGGCGAGGCCGCCGGTTTCCTGGCAATTGCCAGGCAAATTTGGCCCGGCAGCGGCGAGCTGGCGGATATGTGGAACAAGACCGAGATTGAACTGGAGGGGGAGCGGATTCGGGAGGAGGGAAGGGAGCGGGAGCTTCTGGAAAAAAGCCAGGCCGTAGAGGGCTCTGGTTTCGGGATCAACGCCGCGGATCCCCTAAACCGGAACGAGCCGGCGGCGGTTCCCCTGACCCGGCGGCCGCTGAACGCCCTGGAGGCCCTGGATATGGCCGCGGCGGCCATGGGGGAGGAACGTTACTACGACGCCCACTGGCTTGCCGCCCTGGGCGCGCAGCTTGCCCGGCGGGGGAGTCCGGAGGAGGCTTCCGCTTCCAGGGCCGCGGGTTTGGCCTGGGAAAAGATCGCCTCCCTGGCCCCCAACGCCCGGGAACAGGAACTCTACGCCCGTTTTCAGCTTAAACAGTCCGGTTACCAGGCCATGGTGGCGGGGGATTGGATTAGGGCCTACTACATCTTCCGGGAACTGGTGGAACGGAGCCCCGGCGATCCCGACGTCCGGAATTTTCTCCGGCAAAGCGAAGAGGGGACCCGGAATATTGCCTTCTTTACCGATGAAATTGGCCGGAACACGGGGAGCATCCTTACCAACGCGGTCTTTTCCCTGCCGTATCAACCCCGCGGCGGGGGCGTAGGCCGGGGGATCATCCGGTTCGCATCCCTTTCCCTGTACCAGGACTACGCCTACGCCCTGGGAGTCGAGTTTATCTGTTTTGACGGTGAAGACCGGCCGGAATCCCGGCTCTACGCCCCCTATGCTAAGATTGTACCCATGACTCTGGGCGGACAGCCCCGGGTGGTGGTGTTGATGCGGGCCCTGGATCGGGATAACAAAAACCGGCGCTGGGAGCCGGAGTGGACCTCCCTGGAAACGCCCGCCCGCCGCGCAGCGGTAACCGTGGACAACCCCGGAGCCGCGGGGGGGTTCCTCCGGTCGGTCATCGGGGACAGCCAGATAATGCTGGATCTTAATTTTGAGAACTTCACCCTGCTCTGCTATACCTGGCGCGGCCTGGCCGACCCCCCGGGTTCAACGGGCCGCATATCCCCCCTGGACGGATTCTCCCTGGGGGATCTCTTTGCCGGCCTGCACGCGCTGAGCCCCTACGGCTACGCGGCCCAGGTTTTTGAGGCGGAGATCATCTACCGTCTCTGCGAACCCCTGTTTTTCCTGCCCATGGCGGTTATCGTTATCATCGTCGGGTGGCGGTTCCGGGCCCTTTCCCACGCCGCCTATGTTTTTGTCCCCATGCTGTTCATCCTGCCCCTGGTATTCTACGGCCTCCTCCACATCTACCGGCACGTCCTGAATGTCCTGGGCATTTTTTCCGTGCTGAACCTGGGCTTCCCCCTGACCCTGATCATCTACTGCTTAAGCGCGGGGGTCCTCTTCGTCCTTTCCCTGGTTGTTTTTGTATCCCAGCACAGCTAGCATCCGGACATGATTCAAACCGT
>JAISFT010000149.1 GCA_031263435.1 Treponema sp.
TAGTGGGGGGGTTATGCCCCAAAAAAAACCGTGGGGTTTTTTTTTTTTCGTTGTTTGGGGGAAACCGGCCGGGGCTTTTACCCACAAACCCCCACGGCTGGGAGAAGCAGGGTTTTTATGGAGCCGGAGGGGGGGCCAAGGAACCCAAAACCCTATCGGGTTTTGGGTTTGCGGGGTTTGGGAAGCCCCAAACCCCGGCTACGGGGAGATTGGCCGTGGTAGCGGGCCCCCCCTTCTAAAAGGTGACTGACACCTTTTGGGACACCTTTTGGCCGTGACTGACACCTTTTGGGCCTTTTGGGCGCTGGGTTTACGGAATGGTAGATTCAGGCCATAATCCAGCTATGGGCACTAACGCCAAAATGCCCCCCCCGGAAGGCGGGGTCGTTGTCCCGGAGGACCTGATTGTCCCCCGTTTTTTGAAGTATGTCCGTATGTGGACTACCAGTGACCGCCAGATAGAGGAGACCCCCTCCACGGCCGGGCAGTGGGAATTGGCAAAGGCCCTGGTCCGGGAACTGCGGGATCTGGGGATTTCCGATGTGGAACTGACTGATCATTGTTATGTAATAGCCCGGCTCCCCCCCACGGCAGGGAAGGAAGGCGTTCCTACCGTGGGTTTTATGGCCCATCTGGACACCGCATCCGATGTGCCGGGCAGGGATGTAAAACCAATCCTGGAAAAAAACTACTCCGGCGCAAAGATAGACCTGGGCGCCGGTCTCTGCCTGGACCCGGAGGCGGACCTGGATCTGGCCGCCCACAAGGGCAGGGACCTTATCCATACCGATGGGACCACCCTGCTGGGGGGCGACGACAAGGCGGGAATCGCCATACTCATGGCTGCCCTGGAATACCTGGGCCGGCACCCGGAGATTCCCCACGGTCAGGTGGAGCTTATCTTTACTCCCGATGAGGAAAGCGGTAAGGGGCTTCCGGACTTCCCCATGACAAAGATCCGGTCCGGGGCCTGTTATACGGTGGACGGCGGCCCCCAGGGGGAGCTTGAGGTAGAGTGTTTCAACGCGTACAAGGCGGATATTGAGTTCAGGGGCAGGGCTATCCATGTGGGGGCGGCCCGGGGAATCCTTGCCAATGCCGTTGCTATGGCAGCGGGCTTTGTCTCCCTGCTTCCCCGATCCGAAAGTCCCGAGGCCACCGACGGCTACTACGGCTACTACTGCCCTATGGAGATCCGGGGGGACCTGGAAAATGCCCATCTGGAGGTGTTCCTGCGGGACTTTGAACAAAAGGGCATGGAGCGCCGCCTGGCGGCCCTTGAAAGCTTTGCCCGGACTGTGGAGGCCCAGTTCCCCCCCGGTACGGTAACGGTAAAGCCGAAGTCCCAGTACCTTAACATGAAGGAAAAAATCCAAAAAAGACCGGAAGTAACCGCGATCTTGCAAAAGGCCTTTGTCAGGGCCGGGGTAGAAGCCCGGCTTAACCCCATCAGGGGCGGTACCGACGGATCACGGCTTACCGAGCTGGGAATACCCACGCCCAATATTTTTACCGGGAGCCGTAATTGCCACAGCCGCCTTGAATGGGTATCGGTGGATGAAATGGCCGCCGCCTGCCGGGTTGTTGTCGAGCTTATCCGGGCCTGGACTGAATAGCGCCTTCCGGTGAAGGTCCGCCGTTCCGCCCCCGCAGGCTCATTCGGAGGAATGTATGGGAACTTTAGGAACTGTTTTTAATGATGTTTTTCGTGATGCCTTTGAAAAGGGCGCTCTGGGGAAAATTGAAACCACGATTACCGAACACAACGTATACCAGGAGGGTTCCGATGTGCTGCTTCCCTATCTGGACCGAATCGTGGAGGGCCTCGTCCTCCCCGGTTCCGGGGTGGATGGGATGGAAAACCTGGAAGAACTTCTGGACAAGGCCCGGGAGGGTAAATCCTGCCTGCTCCTGGTAGAACACTACAGCAACCTGGACCTTTCCCTCTTCTCCTGGCTGGTCCGCCAGGCCGGAGGCCGGGGGCGCGAAATTGACCGGGCCCTGGTATCCATCGCGGGGATGAAGCTGAACGAGGAAAATCCTATGGTTGCCACCATGGCCAGCGCCTATACCCGGCTGGTAATCTACCCCAGCCGATCGGTGGAGAGTCTGGACCCGGAGAAGGACCGGGAGGAGATTCTCCGGAGCAACGCCATTAACCGGGCCGCCATGAAGGCTCTGCTGGAAATCAAAAAACAGACGAAAATTGTCCTGGTGTTTCCCTCGGGAACCCGGTACCGGCCCTGGGACCCTTCCACCAAAAAGGGGGTCCGGGAGATCGATTCCTACATCCGCTCTTTTGACTATATGTGTTTTGTAGCCCTGAACGGCGAGGTCCTCCACGTCCACCAGGGGGGCATGCTGGAAGATCCGGTAAGCCAGGATCTGGTCCGCATCAGCGCGGGAAAGATCAGGTCCTGCACAGAATTCCGGGAGCAGATCCGGGCCTCCGCGGAGGCCGCCGGCATTGAAGATAAAAAACAGGCCGTTGTAGACGCCATTATGGCGGAGCTTGAGGAAATGCACGGCGCCGCGGAGGCCCGGCGGCAAAAACTCCTGACTACTCCGCCGCTCAGGGAACCTGGAGTTTCAGGCTAAGGAGCAGGGGCAGGTGGTCGCTCAGGCCGCCGCCGGTCCTGGCGTTGTAGGTGTTGGGGGTTCCCTGGGAATTCACGAAGGGTTCGGTGTTCAGGACCTCGCAGTCGTTAAAATCCCAGCCCAGCCCGTCGAAACACGCGTTGTTGAGCAGAAAATGATCGATGGTCTCCCAGTTGTTGCTGTAGAAGTAGGACCCGTTTTTCAGTTCCCTGCCCCAGGGACTGTAGAGGGAGACGATATCCCCGGCAAAGTAGGATGACCGGGGCGGTTTATTGCCGGAAATTACCAGGAAGTCCGCCTGGACCGCCGCAGTGCTGCCGTAAAGTCCCGTATGCTCTGCGGCCCGGGGATCGTCGGGAAGCAGGGCGCTGATATAACGGCCCGCCTGCCGGTAATACTCATCGTGGTTTTCGTTCAGGTCCCCCATAACCAGAACCGGCGTACCGGGGGCTTCCGCCTCAATCTCCCTGATCCGCCGCAGGATAAGCCGGGCGGAGGCCCGGCGCAGGCTCTCCGTTGCCTCGTCCCCCCCAAGTTTGGATTTCCAGTGGCAGATAAACAGGGCCAGGGGCGCTCCTCCCGTTTCCACCCAGACTTCCGCCACCGGCCGGGGGGTGGTTTCAGAATCGCCGTAAAACGAATGGGCCTGCTGCCGGCTCAGGGGAACCTTGCTCAGGATTCCGAGCCCCAGGGACATGCCGCTGACATTGGCAAAAAAATCGTAGCGGTACCGGGCCTTGCCGCCCCCTGCGGAGGCCAGGCTCTGCGCCAGGTCCCGGAGGGTCTGGGGATTTTCAATCTCCACCAGGGCAAGGACATCCGGGAACCCCCCGGAGATCCGGCCGATTCCCTTGGCCAGGGAATTGAGCCGGGCCGTATATTTCTCCGCCGACCACCCCGCAGTTCCCGCGTAGTCCGAGTATTCGGAACCGCTGTCCTCCCCGTCAAACAGGGCCTGCACATTCCAGGACAGGATGCTCAGTTCCTGTCTGTCCGCTGCCGCCCGGCCGGGCTCCACCTCGCAGGAAGCCCCCAGGAGGAGCAGCGCCGCCGCCACACAAAGTCCCCGGGGAAGCTGCCGGAGAAAACCGGGGCCGCAGCGCTTCCCCCACATGCGTTTTTCCATGATTCACCTCGCTGTATATATAGGGGCGGACTCCCGGTTTTGCTTGGGTTTTTTGGAAATTTTTTGAATTTTTTCGGTCCAAAAGGTGCCTGGCATTGCGTCACGAAGCGGAGGAACTAGGAGAAACCTTTCGAAATGACCCAATGAGACCAGAGGGGAAACCCTCTGCACCTCATCCGGAAAGATGTAGCGAATCACC
>JAISFT010000165.1 GCA_031263435.1 Treponema sp.
CCCCCCATTCCCGCCGGCTCCTTTTCTTCGGAAGGGAGTACATCATGTTCAAGAGGAATTTCTGGGTAAGACCGGCGCTTCTGCTGCCGGTTCTTTTGGCCGTTGCGTTGCTGACCGGCTGTCCGGGGACGGGTCCCGAATCGGAGCCTACCCCCCCCCCCCCCCCCCAACAGCGCCGGTGATTACCAGCGTAGTACCCGCTAGTTCTACTTCCCTAACGGTAACTTGGGGGGCTGCCGCCAACGCGGCAAGTTATGAAGTCTACGCGGGAATCGGTGATTCGATGCCCGGTACTCCAAGCGTTTCTAATATTACCACCAAATCGACAACTTTAACTTCTCTTACCGGTGGCAGTGTTTATACCGTCTGGGTAAAAGCGGTCAACGAAAAGGGGGCCGCCGTTAGTGATCCCTGGGTGACAGCGGTCTACGATCCGGCCCCTTTGGCAGATTTGGCAGGAACCTGGCTATCCGTCTGGTATGAAGAATATACAATAGCGAACGGGGAATTTATTTCCGCTATGGGAGGGTCTCTCGGCTATAAAGGGACGATTGTAAACATCCGCACAGATGACAGCGATAGTGAGGATGGGTATATTACCATACGGTACACCGAAAACAACACTATTCCGGGTAATGTGAATGTGGTAGGAAACTACTATGTGATCCGCTGGGAAGACTGGGTTAGTAGTAGTACCAGTACCATTACAATTAGCGGTGCAGACAATGTCGAAGCAGGGGGAAAGGGATATAATACCATAACGGCAGCCGAGGCAGGCTACGCAGGAACTATAGGAGCAGAGCCCTTTTTGGGAGGCAGCGACTGCGGTCTCATGACCGAGCAGAGCAGCCACCCTTCGGCCATTCAAGGCTCATGGGAATATGGAACTTCTAGTGGGTCTGATCTGGAGTCTTACACCATAACCGATAAACTCGTCCTGTATTCAATTATGGGTGCTAGCACCTTTGCGGGAGAAATCGTCAATGTCCGTGCCCTGGAGGAGGATGAAAACTACATCACCTTTAAATTCCTTGCACACGCAAACCCCAACCTTAGCCTTGTCGGCAAATATAGCGTCCTGTATTGGACGGATTTTACGGCCAATACATCCGTCGATATGGGCGCGGCTCTTGATAGTATGTATCCGGGGGATTGTGGCGAAGATACTAAGGAGGCGGCGGAGGCGGAATATACCCTAAGTAGTACGAACAGCGACGACTGCGGTTATTTTGAGAATTATGATTTGGAGGAAATTATTACCTTTACTCCGCCTTCGTTGGAGTAAAGCATAATTGCCGGTAGATCCGGTATAGCCCCCTCCGGCAAAACTGCCGGAGGGGCGGAAGCGGAGTGTCAAGGAGGCACTATACCTCATGGTGAACACTGGTTGCCCGGCAAACGGGCCGGGCAGCTTGCGATGGTGAAAAACCGGGTTGCGGTACTCAGGTCTCAGGAGGCGGCGGGGTAGAATGTCTCGGCGGCGAAGGTTACGGGCGCTTGACAACTCTTATCGTACATGCTATACCACCTCCGCATATTTCAAAGGAAGTGGGGTGAGAATCCCCCGCTATCCTCGTAACTGTAATTGGGAGCGGCTTAGGCCGCTGTTCCGCCGTTAAGGCCACTGGTTTACACCGGGAAGGCCGGCAGGACGTACAGGCTGCTTTACCGCAGCCAGCCCATAAGTCAGGAGACTTTGGTATGCACCGTGCCCTTGGGGTACGGAATCTTTTTTCAGGCTTCGAGGATTGGGCCTTGGAAAAATACCGCAGCCTCTACATCCGGTATTTTTTCCACGGGGATGGCAGACTTAAGATGCTCCCCATTCCCGCCGGCTCCTTTTCTTCGGAAGGGAGTACATCATGTTCAAGAGGAATTTCTGGGTGAAACCGGCGTTTTTGCTGCCGGTTCTTTTGGCCGTCGCTTTGCTGACCGGTTGTCCGGGGACAGGTCCCGAACTAGAGCCTACCCCCCCCCCCCCCCCCCCCAACAGCGCCGGTGATTACTGGGATAATCCCGGCAACGGGTGAAATTACCGTCACTTTGGGGGCCGTATCCGGCGCGACAGGTTATGAGGTCTATTACAATACTACCGGCGCAGAACCCAACGCGGGAACAACATGGACGACAACCGGTGGAACCACTATAACCCTTAACAGCGGCCTTACGGACTATACACCCTATTATATATGGGTCCGGGCTAAGAACAGCGATGGTACAAGCGCCTCTAACGGCCCGATAGCCGTTACCCCCGGTAACATAAATATGAATCATCTCAAGGGGTATCATCAAGCAGCTGTTTCTTATAGCTCCTGGGGGCCGTATTCTAATAACGAATGGCTTTTCACTGATGATGGTTTTGTGATCGGTGAAGCTTTAACCACGTTTACCTATTACGATGCCGGTACCGGGGATATAGGCTTTGCGGGAACCATTGTGGGGATTATTGCGGAAGACCCCTCCGTTGGCTCTGCCACCGATGGGCGGATTTTTATCAAAATAACCGATGGCGGCGCCTGGTATAAAACCCTAGGCTCTTACTACGCCGTCATTTATAAAAACCTGACAGAGTTCGGGGTAACAGAAGGCGGCGCATCCAAGTACGGTGACTACACGGCTGAAGAAAATAATGGCCTTCCCACTTTGCAGGAAGCAATAACAGAGTATGCCTACAGCACATCCACCACCAGCGGATATTTTTCATCTCCGGGTAATTATTATACTAAAACGGTACTGCCTAACAACCTTAGCGCCGCCTTGCAGGGAACGTGGTATTATGAAGACTATGATATGTATGTAGTTATCAGGGGTAACACGTTCCTTTCTTTCATGGACGGCTATGAGGAGTATGACGAGATTTATGCACCGGACAACGACGAGGAAGATATGCTTGCTATAGCGGGTGAGATTGTTGATTACATCGACAATGGGACATCGGGCATTTTATATGTCCGCACCGTAGTTGCCGGTGATTGGGGCTATCAGAATGATAAGTATGAGGCTATTGCCTGGAAGGGACTTAATGGAAATACCATCCGTTTTTATGCTCAGATGGATAATACGTCGTCTCTTTCTGACGCAAAGACTGCTTACACTGACCCCAATGATACAAGCCAGTTTCTCGACAATGGCTTTGATGATTATGTAAAGCAATAAGGTTGTATAAGGCAAGGGAGAAATTATGAAGGTTTTGTTTAAATTTATTCTGCCATGGTTTCTCCCTGCTTTTATATCGGCCCTCCTCTTTTCATCGTGCCCGGATCCGGCGGGGCCGAAGCTGGAGCCTCCCGTTGCGCCGGGGCCGCTTTCCGTTGTCAATGGGGACGAGGAGTTGCTGGTAAGTTGGGCGGCGGTAGCCGGAGCAACGGCTTACGATGTGTACTACGGCGAGAACGCTCCCGCTCTGGCAGTAACGGTATCAACCCCGGAAGCGGTTGTTGAAGATCTTGCCAACGGTACGTCCTACTCTGTGTGGGTCAAAGCAAAAAACGCCGCCGGAGAAAGCGGCTATAGCCCTCCCGGAACCGGTACACCCGCCGCGCAACAATATACCATCACCTATAACACCAACGGCGGTTCCGGTGAGCCTCCCCCAGAACAGACAAAATGGAGCAGCGCCTCAGTCACTGTTCCCGGACAGGGCAGCCTAAACCCGCCCGAGGCCGGTTATGTATTTTCGGGATGGAATACCCAGGCTAACGGCGGCGGTTGGGGCTATATGCCCAACGAAACCTATACCAAAAAAGCCAGTGTTACCTTCTATGCCCGGTGGGTAAAATACACCGGTACGGTCTCCGTAACCGGCGGAACCGTAACCGGCAGCAATAGTTATACTTTTACCGTAACGGTTCCCAACAATCCCGCGTACAGCAACCCTGGTTCCAGTTCCGTCCGAAAAGGCGTATTTGTAGAAGGCCGTGAGCTTACTATCCCCTCCTTCGCTATGGCGGCATACGAAACCACCCAGAATCTCTGGTATACCGTACAGAACTGGGCGCTTGAGCATGGGTATCAATTTCAAAATAAAAAAAACAATGCCCCCAGCTCCGCCAACGAAAATAAACCAATTACCGGCGTCAGTTGGCGGGACGCCATCGTCTGGTGCAACGCCTACAGCGAAATGACGAACATGGAACCGGTCTACCGGGACAGTAGCGGCGGGGTGTTGAGAGATTCCCGAAACGCCGCAGCCTGCGACGCGGCGGCGATGGACAAAAACAAAAGTGGTTACCGTCTTCCTACGGAAGTTGAGCGGGAATTCGCCGCCCGTGGCGGAGACCCCGGCCGGGCGGACTGGATGTATATATATGCGGGAAGTAACAATGCAGATGACGTAGCATGGCATCATGGCAATTCAGCGTACACAATCCATGTGGTAGGCGAGAAAGCCGCAAACCGCCTCAACATTCACGACCTTTCCGGTAATGTGCAGGAATGGTGCTGGGACTGGATGAATTGGGCTGTAACTGTAACTCCACTAACACCCGTTGACGGCACGGCCTACAGCGCAACCCCTCCCCTTGCAAACCAGAAAGCCTTTAACGGCGGAGGGGTAGGTTCCAACCTAACCATGTCATGCGTGGCTTACCGCTGGGGCTACTCCCCGAATTACACGAATAGTTATGTTGGCTTTAGGGTGGTCCGTAAACCCTGAGCAGGAAATTTCCGCAAAAGAGTGGGGGTAGCGGAATAGACCGGAACGGAGGGGCACAGCCCCGGAGTGAGGACTTTGGAGCGGGGGGGAGCCGCCGGCCAAAAAGTTTGTTATAGCTCAGAACTTTGATACGCTGAAAACAGCGGTGCTCCCCCTCCCTAACTTGCCGATAGCGGGAGGCTGCGGCACAGGGCCCGCAAAAACTCCTCTACCCCCGCCTTGTTTCCGCCGGGGCCTACACAGGAGGGGCAGCCCGATGCGCAGGGGCAGCGTTCCACCAACTGCAGTACACTGCCGAAGAGTTCCGCCACCCGGCGGGACAGGGCCTCCGAAAGGCCGGTGCCCCCGGGGTACTTGTCGTAGATGTAGAGGGCGGGAATTCCAAAGTGGGGGTCCCGGACGCGCTCGGCAAGCCCCAGGTCCCGGGGATCGCAGAGCAGGAATACCGGGGCGATATGACGGATAAGGGCGCCCATACCGGCCAGGATGAAACCGGTTTCTGCGGCGGGTTTTCCTTCCAGCGCCCTGCCCCCCGCGGTATCCGGTCCAAAGAGCAGGACCAGGGCCCGGGTCTGCATCTCTTCTTCCGGCAGATCGATGTCGCCGTAGCCGACATTTTCGTGGGTATGGAAGCGGATCTTCTTGAACTTTGCCACCTGGGAACGGACCAGGACATCCCCCAGGCAGCCCCGGGCCGGGGGATTGTCCCCGCCATAGCGCAGGTCTTCGTCTTCGGAGAGGACCTTGATGTCGGTTTTCACCAGGCCGTCGGTAAAGTAGTTGACTTCCGCCTCCCGGACCAGGCATTTGCGGTTGGCAATGTCCAGGGATTCTACCAGGTACTGCCGGCCCCGGTGCAGGTACACGGCGTTCTCGAAGATGAGTTCCTTGGCGCTGGGCCGGTCCATCTCGCCGATGACCTGGTTGCGTCCGGCGCTTACGTCGATGATCACCACGTTATCCGCGGCCGCGGAACGGAGGCTGATCCCCTCCGCGGGGAAGGAACGGTCCGCCCAATGCCAGCGGCCCGCGGCATGGCGCAGGATGCCCTCCTCTTCGAGGAATTCCAGTACCGGAACTACCGCGGACCCGAAGGGATCGGGCCGCGGCGGGGGGGCGCCGGTTGAGGGGGACCCGGAACCCGCGTCCGGCCCAAGCTCCGCGTCCCGGAACGGGAGTTCGAAGCAGGCGCATTTAACATGATCGCTGAGGATGTAGGGGTTGCCGGGATCGACGCGGCCCTCCTCGGCGCTTTTACGGAAGAACCACTCCGGGTCGTTCATGATAAACTGGTCCAGCGGAGACGCGGAGGCGACAAACACCGAGGCCGAATATCCCCCCCGGCGCCCTGCCCTGCCGGTCTGCTGCCAGAACGAGTTAAAGGAACCGGGGAAACCGGCCACCACAGAAGCGTCCAGACCGCCGATGTCTATTCCCAGTTCCAGGGCGTTGGTAGAAACTACCCCCCGGATGCTCCCGTCCCGCAGCCCCCGTTCAATCTCCCGCCGCTCGTTGGGGAGCAGCCCTCCCCGGTAGGCTTCCACCCGGATGCCTGAATTATCGGTAAAGATGTTTTTAAGGTCCTCGTTCACATACGCGGCGGCCACCTCGGTCTTTACCCGGGAATGGGCAAAGAGGATGGTCTTGATCCCCGCCTTGAGGAAGGCCAGCATCCAGCGGCGGCTTTCGGTAACCACGCTGCGGCGGATTCCCTGCACCGGGTCCACCAGGGGCGGGTTGTAGAGGATCACCCGCTTTTCCCCCCGGGGCGCGCCGTTGTTGTCCACCAGTTCCACCTCGACGCCGGTAAGGGTCTGGGCCAGTTCCCGGGGATTGGCGATGGTGGCGGAACAGAGGATGAACCGGGGCCGGGCGCCGTAAAAGGCGGCAACCCGGCGGAGCCGGCGGATCAGCTCCGCCACATGGCTCCCCATGACCCCCCGGTAACCGTGGATCTCGTCTATGACGATGTAGGCCAGGTTGGAAAAAAACTTGATCCACCGGGGATGGTTGGGCAGGATCCCCGCGTGGAGCATGTCGGGATTGCTGATGATGATCCGCCCGGTGTCCCGTGCGGACACCCGCAGGCTTTCCGGGGTATCCCCGTCGTAGGTCGCCACTTTGATGGGGATTCCCCCCCCGGCGCCGGAGACCATCTCGTTAAGCTCCGACTGCTGGTCCTGGGACAGGGCCTTGGTGGGAAACAGGTAGAGGCAGCGGGCCTGCTCATCCTTGAGCAGAGCCTGGAGGCAGGGGAGATTGTAGCACAGGGTCTTGCCGGAGGCGGTGGGCGTAACCACGACGACATTCCTGCCCTGCCCAAGCTTTTCCCAGACTTCCCCCTGGTGGGTATACAGTTGTTCAATGCCCCTTCTGCGCAGGGCCGCGGCAATCCGCGGGTCCAGATCCGCCGGGAAGGGTACGAAATTCCCCTTTGTGGCTTCCAGAACCCGTTCCAGTACAATATTCGGGGCAAATTCGGGACTTTTCAGGATGGTATCCAGGACTTTGGCTTCTTCCATGGGGGATTATTCTAGTCCTCCGGCCCAGACAGGTAAAGTACGGTAAAATCAAGGGAGTTCTTATGATAATAGCGGCGAAAATCCGGTAAATGTTTGTAAATTTCGTAAAATCTTTACCTAATTTGCAATATAGACTGATAAAATATGATAAAAATATCGACAGGGGTACTATTAGGATTTATACTTGAGCCATAACAGGAGAGTGGGCATGACAGAAGTATTGTCTATTGTATTGGGTGGAGGTAAGGGGACCCGGCTTTTCCCCCTTACCCAGGCACGGGCCAAGCCGGCGGTTCCGTTTGGGGGAAAATACCGTTTGGTTGACATACCGATATCAAACTGTATCAACGCGGGGTTGCGGCAGATCTATATCCTTACCCAGTTTAACTCGGCATCGCTTCATCTCCACCTGGCCCAGACCTATGTTTTTGATACCTTTAGCAGCGGCTTTGTCGAAATTCTGGCCGCCGAGCAGACCTTTGAACATTCCGGCTGGTATGAGGGGACCGCCGACGCGGTGCGGAAAAACTTTCCCCACTTCAGGACCCAGAGTCCCTCCTATTATTTGATCCTTTCCGGGGATCAGCTCTACCGGATGGATTTACAGGACCTTCTGAAAAAACACCGGGACTCCGGCGCGGCGATTACGATTGCCTGTACCAGCGTAAACCGGGAGAATGCCAGTCAGTTGGGCATCCTCAAGGTAGACAAAAACAACCGGATAACCGAATTTCTGGAAAAGCCCGGCCCGGTCAAAGATATTGGCGATTTCAAGCTTCCCGCGGAACTGCAGAGCGACCCAAATACACGGGAGGATACCTTTCTGGCCTCCATGGGGATCTATGTGTTTAACGCGAAAAACATGGAGGACTGTCTTGCCAACGAGCTTACGGATTTCGGCAAGGAGATCATCCCCCAGGCCATCCGCAAACTCAAGGTAAACGCCTATGTCTTTGACGGCTATTGGGAAGATATCGGGACCATCAGGAATTTCTACGAGGCCAACCTGGAGTTGACCAGTCTGCGGCCCCGTTTCGACTTTTACGATGAGAACAGGCCCATCTATACCCATATCCGCAACCTGGCCCCTTCCAAGATGAATTTTAGCAACATGAACCAATCTATTGCCGCGGAGGGTTGCATCATCACCAATGCAACTATTACCAATTCGATTGTCGGGGTACGGACGATCATCGAAACCGGTTCCAGCCTGAACGGGGTGGTCTGCATGGGCGCGGACTACTACGAGACGGAACAGCAAAAGCAGCAGAATGCAGA
>JAISFT010000218.1 GCA_031263435.1 Treponema sp.
TGGTTAGGCCAACTGGCGAAGCCATTTGGCCTTGGGAGTTTGGGGCAAAGCCCCAAACTCCGGAAACCAAAACGCTTGAGCGTTTTGGTTCGGCATCCTTGCCGGTTGTTGGCCTTGGGAGCAGGGTAGGCCCCGTTTGTCTTGGTATAAGAGGCGGTTGAACCAAGCAAGATTGCCATCGGCTCTGCCGACATGACCTTGGGGAAGGGTCTACAGCCTTTTATACAAAAGCAGACGCCGATGCCCTGTCCGGCTCCGGAATCGTCCAGTGCCAGACAGGCACGGAAAGGCGGGAGGAGAAAGGATTTGTCCGGCCAAAATCGGGCAGCCAGTCCCGGCCCGGCGCCGGTTTCTGGTAAAAACCATCTTCAATCCCGTATTCTGTCAGCCATTCCATCACCCGCTCGTATTCCATCCGGCTCAGGTAACGCTGGGGCGCCGTATCGGCGGGGGCCTTCCCCCTTCCCCCGGCGCAGTAGGTATACTGGGTCATCAGGGAAAGCAAGGCCCTGCCCTGGGCATAACGATGAAACCACTCGATAACCTGCCGGGTAGATTCCAGGCACCCCGGGATGATGAGATGCCGGACGATCACCCCCTGCGCCAGAATAGAACCTTCAGTACCGGCCTTGACCGAATCTTTCCAGCGCAGTTTGCCCCGGAACTCCAACATCCGCAGAATCGCCGCGGCCGCACGGCGGGGGTAATCCTCCGCCGCAAAGAACCGGGTTCCCAGATGGGGGTCCAGGGTTTTCAGATCCGGCAGATACACATCTACCCGGTCCCGCAGCAGATCCAGAACCGCATCATCTTCATAGGCCGATGAATTCCAAAGCACCGGAATTTTCAGTCCCCTGTCCCGGGCCAGGTCCAGGCCAAAGGCAATGGCGGGCGCCGCATGGGTTCCCGTAACAATATTGATGTTCTCCGCCCCCTTGTCCTGGAGGGCCAGCAGTATGGCGGTAAATTCGCCGGGGCTTACCATCCGTCCCATACCGTTCCGGGAGATCTGGTAGTTCTGGCAGAACCCGCAGCCCAGGTTGCAGCCGGTGATGAAAACGGCCCCCGAACCGCCGCCTCCGCCGACGGGGGGTTCCTCCCCCCGGTGAATGGAGGCGGAAGCCAGCCGCAGGGCCGCGGATTCCCCGCAGCGCCCCCCGGCCCCGGCCAGCCGGTTTACCGAACAGCGCCGGGGGCAGAGGACGCAGGGCGAGTAGGGTGAAGGTTCCGGGGCGGGGCTTATCATTTTTTCCTGCCCGTCTTTTCGGGCCTTCCGGGTCCCTTCGGCCCGGATTTTTCCCGTTCCCTGATGCCCTGTTCCAGACGTTTCAGGGAATCCCTAAAAGACTTGTCTTCTACACGCTCCCAGGCCCCCCGGCCGTTTTCCGTCCCGGGTTTTGGGGCAGATTCCCCCCGGAATTCCCTCTTGGGTTCTTCTTTGGGCTCCTCCCGGTGTTCCGGAAGCGATTCGGCCTGTGGATCGGGAGCCCGGTCCGGGGCTCCGCTCCTGCTCAGGGTAAGGGAGATACCCCGGATGTCCAGTTCCGGGGAATACCGCCGGGTACAGCCCAGGATCCATTGGGCCTTGGTTTGGAGTATCTGAATCCAGCCGGGGTGGTCCGCCTCCACCACCAGGATTCCCCTTTCCAGTTCCCGAATCCGGGAATGGCCCGCGGCCGCGGCTATGCCGCAATCCTGGCATATCCTCTCCCATGATGAAAAAAACCCCGAATAGGTCCTGGCTTTTTTGAAAAGATCCGCATCAATAATGGCCGTTAAATACTCACCCGCCCGTTTCATCTTTCCCCCGCAACGCGCCGTTTTCCACATAGTATACCAGGGTCCCGGTCTGCCGGTCCCCACCGGTTTCCGGTCCACCGGACCCGGTTCCGCTCCCATGAACTCCACCGCGGCCGCCCCGGATATAATGGGCATAGGGCTCCTCCGGGAGGAAGGTGTAAAACGCCTGATCATAGGCCGGCATCACCGAGAGAAAGCGCCGCCGTTTTTCCCCGTCCATCTCCAAAAGCACATCGTCCAGAAGCAGCACAGGATTTTCCCCGGTAATGCCGGAAAAACGCCGGGCCTGGGCTGCCCGCAGCAGCAGGGCCAGGAGCCGGCGCTGGCCCGTGGAAGCCTTGGCCGCGAATTCCTCGTTTCCGCGGTAAAAAACATAACGATCCCGGTGGGGCCCGGAAAGGCTCAGACCCGCGGAACTATCGGCCTCCCGCCGCTCCGCAAGAAACGCGGCCCCCGCGTCCAGCGTACGGAACTTCCAGGATGGCAGATAGCGAATCGTAATGCCCTCAATCCCGGCGACCTCCCGGTACAGGGGCCCAAAAAGATCGGAAAACAACTCCACCGCCCTTTCCCGCTGCTCTATCAGCTTGAGGCCGTAGATTATCAACTGCGGGTCCAGGGCATCCAGAACCTTTGCGGAAAACCGGCCGTTCCCCTCGCGGAGAACAGCGTTTCTGGATTTGAGAATTCTGCGGTAATTCCTCAGATCCTCCAGGTACAGACCGTCGCAGAGGGACAGACTCTGGTCAAAAAACCAGCGCCGCCGCTCGGGACTCCCCGCCACAAATTCCATATCCTCATGGCAAAACACAATACAGGGGACCACAGAGAGCAGATCCCGGCGATCTTCCACCCGTTTTCCGTCCAGCAGGACCGTTTTTTTGTCTTTTTCGTACTTGATCTGCACTTCACGGCAGAGCAGACCGGGGTCCTTCCCGCCGGCCGGGCCAATCTTCACCCGGACCGAGTAGCTCTTCTCCCCGGTTTTGGCCATTTCAGCGTCTTTGGCGCCCCGGAAAGAGGAGCCAAACGCGGCAAAGTACAGGGCCTCCAGAAAATTAGTCTTCCCCTGCCCGTTTTCCCCCACCAGGAAAACATCGTTCCCGTTGATACGGAGCTCATCATCGGCCAGGTTGCGAAAAAAAACGGTGCTAAGGGAATAAAATATCACGATCCTATCCTGCTCAAAGGTATACGGCCGGCCGCTCTTTATCAACCGCCGCCCCCGTTTTTCCGCCCGTTTCGTTTTTTTTGTTTTTTGGGCGCATTTTTTGCTGCCGCAAAAAACCGGGCTATCCGGGGTTCCGCTTCGCTCCATTCCCTCCGGGAACGGGGCTGTCCCACGGGACAGCCCCGCCCCTCCTATCCCTTGCGCTGCTCAAAAATGGCCTCCGTGCCATTTTTGAGCTGTAAGTTTTTTGCGAAGCAAAAAACTTATGAAACTACTGTAGCCGGCCTCCATGCCGGCCTGTAATTTTCGGTGTCAGGCGCCAAATTTTGTTTGACACTATTCCCCGGCCCATGATACCATGCCCTATTCGGCAGCGCAGGCAGGCCGTAGATAAAGGAGACCGTTATGGGAAAAACCCTTGAAAAACCAAGGGAGCAAACTGTATCCTTTACCTCCCCCAATAACAATACCGGGAATTATTCGGTAAACAGTAAAAATGTTATTCTGGTAATTGTTATTCCCTGTTTCAATGAAGAAGAAGTGCTGCCGGAAACAGCACGGCGCCTGCGGGAAAAATTTCATGCACTCCGCGTAAAAAATGCAATTTCTGAAAAGTCAAAGATAATATTTGTTGACGACGGTTCAACGGACAATACCTGGGAATTAATCAAAACACTGTACGGAGAAACTCCCCTGATATTCGGCGGCATCAGGCTGTCAAGAAACCGGGGACACCAAAACGCCCTCATCTGCGGACTTTTAACCGTAAAAAATTACTGTGATGCGGCAATATCAATGGATGCGGATCTGCAGGATGACATAGACCTTATTGACAGGATGCTCCAATGTTATGCCGGCGGATACGAGATAGTCTACGGAGTACGTTCGGACAGAAAAACTGACGGTCCCCTTAAGCGGTATACGGCCCAGGGTTTTTACCGGTTTATGCGTTTTCTTGGGGTTGACATTGTATATAATCACGCCGATTTCCGCCTGATGGGAAGGATGTCGCTGGACGCCCTGGCCGAATACCGGGAGGTAAATTTATTTCTCCGGGGCCTTATTCCCATGCTTGGTTTCAGAACCGCTGTTGAATATTATGTACGGTCTGAACGCCTTGCGGGAAAAAGTAAATACCCCTTAAAAAAGATGCTGGCCTTTTCTCTGGAAGGAATTACGTCATTATCGGTGAAGCCGATACGCCTGATAACGTGCCTGGGGCTTGTGCTTTTCGGCGTCAGCATCGGAATGATTGTATATTTCCTTGTCCGGCATTTTTCCGGACGAACCATAACGGGCTGGTCAAGCACCATCGTTTCAGTATGGGGGATCGGCGGCCTGGTACTTTTTTCTGTCGGCGTGGTGGGAGAGTATATCGGGAAAATATACCTTGAAACAAAACACCGTCCCCGATACCAAATCGAGCAGTTTTTATATCACGAAAATACACCGGGAGTTCAGGATGGCAACAATTGATGAAGGTTCGAAATTCGAGGCAATGATCGGCAGTATGTACCGATCATCAAAAATCAGAAAGGCACTGACGGTGCTGTCGTTTACCGGTATTGCCGTCTGTATGCTTGTACTGATTCCGCCGGTACAAAAGGCCATTTTCGCTTTTGTGGGATCGGTGGTAAGCGGTCGTTCTTCTGCAGAGAATATTCAGAATCGTTTGGTTTCATTGTTATCCCTGGCGGTATTGGGACTTGCCGCGTTGATTTTGCTTTTATGCTGTTTATATTCAAAAAAAATCGCCGGAGTCCTGTCGAATCCCAAAAACAACCGGATAATCTCCGGCCTGGGACTGGGGATAGTTTTTCTCGGCATAATTTTTATCGCGGTTATCTCGTACCTTTATGGACAGCGGTGGCTTAACAGCGATCATGCGTCGGAAATAATCCTGGGAGAACTTCTGGCAAAGGAAAACGCCCTGTTGAGCAGGCAATGGTACTATTCCACAGAACTCCGTTTGGTATATCAAACCCTGTTTTTTGTGCCCCTTTTTAAGATATTCGGCAACCTTAACAACTGGGTTTTTATCCGTGCAGCCGCGATATTCCTGAACAATGCCCTGTTGGTTATTTCCTATATTTTTATGATGCGGCAGACGAGAATACAAAACAAATGGATCTGTTTAAGCGCTGTCTTCCTCCTTGCTCCCCTTTCATTTGAGTATTGGGATATTGTTACCTTTGGAGGGTACTATGTTTTCTTTATTATTCAAAACTTTTTCTGTCTTGGCCTGTTTTTCAGGCTTGCCGCTCCCCCCGCGCCGGTGCGGTGGTTCCGGAGAGATTTTCTTCTGTTCGGTATTCTGTCGTTTATACTTGGTGTGCAGGGCATACGTTCCCTGCTCTGTATTCAGATTCCCCTGATGCTTACCTGTTTTTCTGCCTGCAGAATCGATAGACGTAATGGTATTCCCCCAAAAAAGCTTCCGGTCTATTTGGGTATTTTCGGTTTTATCCTGTGCTGCGCCGGGTTTGCCGCTAACTATTTGTTGCGTTTTATATACAGTTTCCAGTCCTTTGACAGCGCTGCTATAGACGATCTTTACGAATCGTTTTTTATCAAATTGGGACAAAATATAGTTTCCCTGTTTTCTTTTTTTGGATTTGGCGGAGGGCACTCTGTTTTATCGGCCTGGGGGGCAATGGATATACTGGCGATTATCTTTACCCTGTGCCTTCTCGGATCCGCGATTGCCGCGTTACGACAAAACCATGACCGCAAAGGAGTCCCGCATCAAAACGGTTATAATGAAGATGGTTCCTGGCCAAAGCAATTTATTGCACTCTATTTTTTCGTTTCCCTTGTTTTTAATGTATTTGTCTTTCAGATTTTCAATGGGCCGGTTACCGCAAGATATTTTATCCCCTTTTTGATTTTGTATGTTCCCCTGCTGGCAGTGTTGTTCGAAAAAACGGAAAAAAGGAAATCACCGTTGCTAAAAACGGGGATACTGGCCGCCGTATTTCTGTTTATTCTTACCCGGAGCGTACTTAACTTTCAGGACTTAAGCGGCCGTGATGTAAACCGTTCCAGAACCGGTTATATCAAATATTTGTCGGATCATGAACTCAAATTTGGTTTTGCCACCTTTTGGAACGCCAATGTTACCACGGAACTAACCAACGGCGGGATCAGAATCGCCGGACTGGAAGTGTACGGGTTGGAACCGGGGGCAAGGTTTGACTTTCAGAGGTGGCTTATTCGCAAAGAATATTTAGAGCGGTCCTATTATGATGGCGAATCGTTCCTGCTTTTAACCGGAGCCGAATGGGACCTGGCCCGTCAAACCGGCCGGCCTTTCACCGAAAAAACGCCGGACTATGACGATGGGGAATTTATCATTCTCCGCTACCCTTCGGCGGCGATAATACACGATACCGTCTTGGATGATTGATGATAGTGGACCGGACTTTTTTGCGTTTTATCCTGGTTGGCATCATCAATACCTTGGCCGGCCTGTTGATCATGCTTTTGCTGTACAATCTGGCCGGTTTGGGGTATTGGCTGTCTTCCGCGATAAACTACCTTTCCACCAGCATATTAAGTTTTTTTCTGAACAAGCACTTTACCTTCCGGGTACGGCGCTATTCGGTGCTGATGGTGGCGGCCTTTATCCTTACCATTGTTTGCTCATATATGCTGGCCTACAGTATCGCTAAACCCATAGTACACACCCTGCTGAAGGGGTACAGTCTGAAATTCCGGGACAATGTTTCATTGTTCGTGGGAATGTGCGTATTCACCCTCTTGAACTATATAGGGCAGCG
>JAISFT010000257.1 GCA_031263435.1 Treponema sp.
ATGAGTGGGGGGAGCGGAATAGACCGCAGGGCCGGGCCCGGAGGGGCCGGCACGAGGACTATGGAGCGGGGGGGTCGGCAACTGTGTTGCCGAAGCCGCCCGCCATCGGGGCGCCGCCGGAGCGGGGGGATGCGGCGGAGGGGGTGGCCCTGCTCCCCCTCATTACTGATCTTCCGGGGCTAAGCGGACGCGGACCGGGCTGTTTCCCCAGGGCCTTTTATACTAGAATTGCCCCTATGCAAACTGGCGATGTGGACCTGATCATCATTGGGGCGGGGCCGGCGGGCCTGACGGCGGCCCAATACGGAGCCCGGGCGAACCTGCGGACTCTTGTTTTTGAGCAGCTTGCCCCGGGTGGGCAGGTTTTGACCATTGATGCGCTGGAAAATTATCCGGGCAATGTGGGGAAGCCGGGCGCGGGGGACGGGGTTCCGGGGCTTCCCAAATCGGGCTTTGAGTTTTCCCAGGACCTGTACCGCCAGGCGCTGGACTTTGGCGCCTGCTTTGCCAATGTCCGGGTGGAGGCGCTGAAAAAAGAGGGGGGGCTTTTTACGGTTGTCCTGGAAAATGGTGAAACCAAAAGGGCCGCCGCGCTGATTCTGGCTACCGGGGCTGTTCACCGGAATTTGGGGATTCCCGGCGAAGCTGAATTTACCGGCCGGGGGGTTTCCTACTGTGCGGTCTGCGATGGTCCGTTCTTCCGCAACAAAAAAATCGTGGTGGCCGGGGGCGGGGATGCGGCCTGCGATGAGGCCCAGTACCTGTCCCGTCTTTCTTCCCAGGTGATACTGGTACACCGCCGGGACCGGTTCCGGGCCCAGGAAGCCCTGGCGAAGCAGGTACAAAACAACCCGCATATCGAGGTGCGGCTTAACACGATTGTCCGGGAGATCCGGGGAGAGGAGATCCTCCGTTCCCTGATTCTGGAACACAGCGATAATACGGGCAGGGGCACGGGCCGGACCTACACGGAAGACGCGGATGCGCTTTTTGTTTTTGCCGGTACGGTTCCCCAGACATCTTTGGTCCCCGGCATCGAAAAGGACGGGGCGGGCTATATCGTTACCGATCAGCGGATGGAAAGTTCCCTGCCGGGGCTCTTTGCCGCCGGTGATGTTCGATCCAGTCCGTTCCGCCAGGTGGTGGTGGCCGCGGCCGAAGGGGCCATTGCCGCCCACTGCGCCGCGGAGTATATCAGCGCCGGAGACAGCCGTGCCTAGCAGCCTGTTGCACAGGTGCCGGCGGATCTCCCGGGAATTCCTCCACCGCCGCCGGGGGCTGTTTTTTGTTTTGCCGATCCTTATCGGTATAAGCGCAGCCTTTTCGCCCCTGTCTTCCCTGGGGTTCAGCGATTCTAACCGGGTAAGGCCGGACGAGCGGGCCGTTCCGAACCAGGACTTGTCTGTGGATGAGGTGGATGCGGGGGTAATTGCAGATACCGGAACAATTATAGATACCGGGACAGAGAACCCGGCGCCAGAAGATCCGGAAATCCGGGCAGCGGCTCTGGCAGCCCGGATGAGCGACGAGGAAGCCCTGGCCCAAACCTTTATGCTGGGCTGGGTTGGGGTGGAGCCTTCGCCCCTGATTCTGGACTGGATTCGGGACCGGCATATCGGCGGGGTAAAGGTCTTCGGCTGGAACACTGCGGATACCAACAAGCTTGCCGGGACGGTGGGCGATCTGCAAAGGGCCAGCCTGGAGGGGAACGGCCTCCCCCTGCTGGTGGCCACCGACCAGGAGGGGGGCTGGATTCGCCACGTCAAGGGGGCCACCAGCGAAACTCCGGGCAATATGGCTATCGGCGCTTCGGGATATCCCCAGGATGCCTATCTGGCGGGTTACTATATTGGCAGGGAACTGGCGGCCCTGGGGATCAACATGAACTTTGCCCCCACGGTGGATCTTTTTACCAACCGCTTTTCTTCGCTTATCGGGCCCCGGGCCTTTGGGAGCGATCCCACCCAGGCGGGGATTCTGGGGGCTGCCTTTATGAAGGGGCAGATGCAGGCGGGGATTATTCCTACGGCAAAGCATTACCCCGGCCACGGAGATACGGAACAGGACTCCCACGGGGTACTGCCCCGAATCGATGCGTCCTTCGAGGTGCTGTGGGAACGGGAACTGATCCCCTACCGTATTCTGATCCGGGAAGGACTTCCCGCGGTGATGAGCGGGCATTTGGCCTTTCCCCAGACCCAGGCGGCCTCTACTCCGGCTTCGCTGTCGCCTTACTTTCTTAAAGAGATTTTACGGGAAAAGATCGGTTACCAGGGCCTGATAATTACTGATGATTTAATAATGAACGGCGCTACCATGCACGCGGGGAGCATTGCTATGGCGGCCAAGCAGGCCCTTCTGGCGGGCAACGATATCGTGATGATCTCGAAGACTCCGAATCTTCTTGACCCGGTATGGACGATATTGGTCCGCGCCATGCAGGAGGAGGATGAATTCCGGGACCGGGTACGGGACGCAGCCCGGCGGGTACTGGAAGTAAAATACCGCTATTTGTGGGACGGAATCCCCTATATACCGGACCAGGAAAAACTCGACACCGAACTCCCCAGCCCGGAGGGAACGGCTTTTTTCCTGGATCTGGCGGTCCGCAGCGTAACCTTTATCCGGGGGGAAGCGCTCAAGGCGGCGGAAAGCGGCCGCATGCTGATAGCGGGGACCTATGAAGATTTTTTCCGCGCGGGAAAAGCGGCCTACCCGGAAGCGGAAACTTATCACTACTCCTCCGGCCGGCAGGTCCAGGATTTTCTCCGTCTTGCCCAAAATGCCGATACGGTTATCTTCTGTCTGGCAAATGCGGAGGGCCTGCCTTTTCTGCGGAGCATCCAGGATCTGAATAAAAAAGTTGTTGTTATCTC
>JAISFT010000016.1 GCA_031263435.1 Treponema sp.
CCTGACCCTGCTTTTTTTCAAAACACAACTGATGGCGGACCTGGAATACCGGATCAATTTTTTCGCGGGGATGCTGGTGGAAACGGGGTATTTTTTTGCCAAGCTGGCCTATGTCTTTGTGGTGATAGAAACGGACCTGCACCTTGGGGATCTTGGAGATTTCGGGCCCTATCATATCATCACCTGTATCGGGGTGTATGTCGTGCTTACCGGGCTCTACATGTTCTTTTACCCGGCGCTGTTGAACTTTCCCGGTCTGGTACAGTCGGGGATGCTGGACCTCCTTATCATAAAGCCCGCGCCTACTTTTTTCCTCGTAAGCGTTTCAAAATCCAGCCTTGCCATGCTTATCCCGGATTTCGTGCTGGGCTGGGCGTTGGTTATATGGGGCTGGGCAGGTTCGGGGGAACCCTTTATAGCGGCGAATTTGCTGCTGGGTCTGGCCTTCATGCTTTTGGGAACCGCGTTGACCTTTGCGCTTTTCAGCCTTCCTATTGTCATCAGCCTCTGGGTCGTGCGGGTAGAAAAACTGCACGGCGTGCTGGGGTCCCTCTGGGATTTTAACAATATGCCGATGAACAACTACCCCCGGTGGATGCGGTGGCTGGGTCTGTTCGTGCTGCCGATTTTCGCTATCACCAACCCCGCGGCTTTCGCTTTTTTAAACCGGACTGATATGAACCTGGCGGCGGCGGCCGTTGCCGCTCCGCTGGTACTGGGGGCTGTTGTCAGCCGGGTTTGGAAACAAGGCATAAGGCAGTACCACAGTGCAGGGGCCTAGCAGACTTTGATACAAAAGTCTGTAGATCCTCTCCAAGGTCATGTCGGCAGAGCTGATGGCAAGGCCGGGGCACAGCCCGAAAAAACGCTTGTAGAATCTGCCTCCGCTATCTTCAATACGCTCCGGCAGGGAATTCCAAATGTTTTTCCGGGCTGTGCCCCGGCCTTGCCATCAGCTCTGCCGTACACAATCTTGTTTGGTTCAACCGGCTCTTATACCAAGCCAAACGGCGCCTGTCCTGCTCCGCGAGGGAGAAGAAATGTCCGTGGACAGGAGATATGCGGGTTATCGAGACACAGCTTATGGGATATGGGGTTCTATAAAAAAATAAACGCCGATACCCTGAAGGGGCCTAGCCCAGCACGCCCCGGATCAGCCGGGCCAGGAGCTTCGCCAGATCGCGGACCTCCATATCCACGCCGCTTTTAATCCATTCCTGCAGGATGGCGACGCAGCCGTCCCGGATAAAGGCGGAGTAGTATTTCAGCGTCCGATCGTCCGGGGTGGGCCTGCCCTGGATGTGCTTTAAGGCCCGCATGTGCCCGGTAAAATACCGGGCGAATTTCCTCTGGAAGCTGTTCGTGCCGTTTTCACTCAGGAGTACCTGAATCGAATTGGTATTGCCGGTAATGTAGTGCAAAACATCCTCAATCAACGTGGTAAGTTCCTTGAAGGGGGGCAGTTCCTTCACGGGCATATATTCCCGGACAAAGTGGTCAAGCTCGATAAATATTTCCTCTTCTATCTGCCCCAGGAGATCGTACTGGTCCTTGTAATAGGTGTAAAAGGTCGAGCGGCTCAGGCCGGCGGATTCGCAAATTTCCTTAACGGAAATGTCCCGAATGGGCTTTCCCTCCATAAGCGTAACCAGACTGTCCCGCAGCATCTT
Organism: Treponema sp.; assembly: GCA_031263435.1. The sequence continues at coordinate 1,671 of JAISFT010000016.1, forward strand.
CCGGGTAAACTGTATCCTGATATCTGCCTTTCCCACCGCGTTCTCCCATTTAGTTATTTAGCTGGCCGGGGCCATACCCCGAAGCTTAGTCCCGGGCAGCTTCATTATGCGCAAAAAACTTGACAAATTACAACATAGTGTCCGGCTGCCGTACACAAATACCAAAATCTGTAATCCACAGCCCTTGATACTGGTGTATTTTCTGTACGCAACTAAAGAGGCGCGGCCCGCGGGAACAGCGCCAAAGGAGCCGCACTTGGAAGTCTTTTTCAGGCGCCCCCGGATTACGGCGGGCGTCATCGGCCTTATTACCCTGTTCTTTGGGTTTCAGCTTTCCAGGGCACGGATGGACAACAACATCATGGCCTTCCTGCCGGAGGATATTCCGGAACGTATCATCGCCAGGCATTTTGAGGAGGAATACGGCGATGAAATCGCGATTATGGTGGGGCTTGAACGCCCCTATGGGACGATCTTTGACCGTCCCTTTCTCATGCGTATCAGGGAATTTACCGATGCGGCGGAAAACATCGATCTGGTCAAGGAAACAGATTCCATCATGTCAACCCGGTACATCACGTCGGACAGCGAAAGTATCATCGTTACCGATCTGGTGGCCGAAGATTTTTCGGGAAGCGATGAAGAAATCGCGGAACTGAAACGCCGTATTGCCTCCTGGGACATGTACCAGGGTTCCCTTGTGTCCGGCGATCTGAGCGCCACGCAGATAGTGATTACCCTTAACGCCGCGCCGGACGAGTCCGGCGATCCCGAAGTGGCGGCGGTCCTGATACGCCTGCGGGAAATGGCAAAGGAAATGTTCAGGGACTTTGCCAATGTCTATACCACCGGACAGCCGGTTGTGTCCACCACCCTGAGCGAAGCGGCCTACACGGATCTTTTTGCCCTGGTACCCCTTGTCTTCGTGGTGCTGCTCGCCGTCTTGCTGTTCTCCTTCCGGCGGGCGGTCTACGTGGCCCTCCCCCTGCTCACCGTGGTTATCGCAGTGATATGGGCTGTCGGCGCCATGCCGCTTTTCGGCGTAACCCTGACCATGCTTTCCATAACCCTGCCCGTCATCCTTATGGCCGTGGGAAGCGCCTACGCCATCCACCTGATCTCCCATTACCGGGACGAGGCGGAGGCAGCGGCCTTTACCGTTGAGGAACACCGCGCCTTTATCCTGGCCCTTACCCGAAAACTGTTGAAGCCGGTGTTCCTTGCCGCGCTTACCACCTTTGCGGGCTTTATCTCGTTTTGTTTTGCGCCCCTTACCCCGATGCGCGACTTCGGCATCTTCGCCAGCTTCGGCGTCCTCGCCGCGTTTGCCGTAGCCGTAACCCTTGTCCCCGCCATCCTCCTGATCCGCGGCCCCCGGACGATGAAAGCCCCGGCGCGGAAGGGGCGCGAAAAAACTTCCGGCCCCGGTGTTGAACGCACCATGGTCAACGGCAGACTTGCCCGCGCCCTGACCGCGGTTGCGGAAAAGAAAACAACGGTACTGTGCGCTACGGCGCTGGCCGCGGTTGTTTCGATCATGGGCGCGTCAAGGCTCGTGGTTGACAACGCGATGGTCGAATTCTTCAGCCCGGACAGCGAAGTAAACCGCTCCGACCGTTTTATCCGCGAACACTTCGGCGGCTCCGCGCAGCTCATCGTGTCGGTGGAAGCGGACACGGAAACCCTCCTCAGCCCGGAGGTCCTGAGCGCGGTGGACGGCCTTTCCGCGTACCTGACCGGGCGCGTCGCGGCGGTGGGCAGCGTCACCGGCTTTACGGACCTGGTTAAGCGCATGAACCAGATGTTCAACGTCGACGAGCCGCCTGAGGGCGTCCGGCAGACGGCGCGGGCTGCCGGCGGCGAAATCGGCGCGCACGACGATTCCGCGTTTGAATTCGGAGACTTCGGCTTTGGCGGTTTCGATACTTTTGATAGTTTTGATATTGATGAATTTGGCGGCTTCGGTTTTACCGGCGCGGAGTTTGGGGGCGTTGCGGGGGCGGACACCGGATCGCCTGTCGCCCCCGCAGAGGGGGGTAGCGCAGGCCCGCAGGGCCGGAGCGAGGGGGGAGACGAGCCAGCTTCGCTGGCGGTCCCCCCTCCTGCTTCTTCCGATACGCCTGTCAGCTTCGCCATGATCAACGCCGCCGCGGGGAAACAGGCAAACATGAGCGCCAACGATCTGGTGCGGGAACTTGAACGCATGGTCAATTACGGCGGCTATGGGTATTACGAAATTCCCGCGGACCCCGGACGTTACGGAAAACAATCGAGTGAAGAGCTGCAGCAGCTTGTGGCAAACTATCTGGTGCTGCTGGCCGGGGACAACCGGATGTCCAACGATCCCCTGGAACCCACCGCCATTGAAACAGTAATACTGATCAACAGTCAGTGGCAGAAGGACACCCAGCGGGTCATGGAGGAGGTGAACGGGTATATCGAGGCGAATTTTCCCAAAAACGTAAGGGTCCTTGTCGGCGGAGGGGCGGCCCAGGAGGGGGCCCTTTCCGTTCTGGTGATGAACTCCCAGATCGTCTCGATCTTCGTGTCGGTGCTTATTGTGCTCCTCATCGTGGCCTTCTCCAACAAATCCCTTGCCGCGGGTCTGGTGGCCGCCCTGCCCCTGTCGATTGCGATCCTCGGCAACTTCGCCGTGATGGGATTCCTCGGCATCACCCTCAACATGGCCACCGCCATGATCGCAAGCCTTGCCGTGGGTATCGGCATTGATTACACGATCCACTTTATCGAAGCCTTTAAGCGGGAGTACGAGGCGACCGCGGCGGGGACCGCGGGCGGCGATTATCTCTACCGGACCTTCGCCGGTTCCGGCAAGGCGATACTCATCAACGCCGTTTCGGTGGGCGCGGGTTTCTTTGTGCTGGCCTTTTCGCGGTTCCGCATCATGGCGCAGTTCGGCGGTCTTGTGGCGCTGTCCATGGCAATCAGCGCGCTTGTCAGCCTTACGGTGATCCCCGTGCTGCTTACCACGGTGAAGCCGAAGTTCATCTACGGAAACAACGGCGCGTCGCGCTGAGTCTCTATCACGGTTTAGGAATTGTAAAGGAACTGTATATGAAAAGAACGGTATTGTTTCTGACACTGGCTATGGCCGCGGCCCTTGCCTGCGCCCAGGACGCTGCGGTTATCATGCAGACGGTAAAAGACCGCACCCTGGCGGATACCATGTCGAGTCGTTCACGCATGGTGATCACCGCGAGGAACGGGTCCACAACGGAACGGGTCATCGACCAGTACTCCAAGGACGGGGCCAACGGCTACGGCCGGTCGGTTGTTGTGTTCCAGAGCCCCGCGACGGTACGGGGGACCCGGTTCCTCATGATGGACAACGCTTCAGGCAAAAGCGATCAGTGGATCTTTTTACCCGGCCTGGGGAAGGTGCGGCGTATCGCCGCGTCGGAAAGCGGCGGCAGCTTCATGGGAACAGATTTTTCCTACGACGATATGTCGGCTCTGGACCGGGAGGCAGACCTCGACACCCATTCGATTCTGCGCGAGGAGGCGCTGGAGGGCAGCGCCTGTTATGTTATTCAGTCCATCCCCAGGGACAGCAGCTTTCAGTACTCAAAAATGATCTCCTGGATCGACAAGTCCGATTACCGGATCTACCGCCGCGAAATGTACGGCCGCCGCGGCGCCCTTGAAAAAGTGATGGAGGTATCCGGCTACCAGGACTTACAGGGCCGGGACACCCCGACGCGGATAAAAGTTTCCACCCCAGCGGCGGGTACTTCCACTACCATTTTCATGGACATCATCAAATACGACGATCCCATCCCCGAAGGGGTGTTCACCACGGCCTACCTTGAGACCGGGAGGGTACGATGAAAGCGCGGTGCAAAGAACAG
>JAISFT010000048.1 GCA_031263435.1 Treponema sp.
CTGGCTACCAGGCCCATGCCGATAGTCCAGACCGGGGGTTTTACAAAGCGGATCATGTCAAAAATGGCGTATCCCGCGTCGGCATCCCCTCCGGGGGAATCGATGAAGATGCGGATAGGATCTTCCCCCATATCCTCCATAAGGAGGAGCTGCCGGATGGTCCGTTCCGCCAGATCCTTTTTGATCTCCCCGGAAAGCAGGATGGTCCGGGTTTTCAGCATCCGGTGTATAAGGGGGTCCTGGCCGGATTGTTTTTCCTCCTCGTCCCGTTCTTCCTCTTCCTCGCCGTCCCCCGCTCTATATGTATATCCGCCGGTAGTTCCTTTATTCATGAAAATCCCCTTCCAAGGTTTTGATGGGCATTATATGGGCTTTTGAAAAAGCTTCATACACTGAGCTTGTTTCAAAACTGAAGTTTTGAAACAGCTTCGCTATACTTTATAATAAGAAACTATGGGCTTTAGGGCAACCGTCAGGAAACCCTTTGTCCCGTCCGGTTTCCGGACAAGTTTAATTTTTGAAATTTCTTTTTAATAGAGTTGTTCGGAAACTTCAGTTTCTGAACAACTTCCGCTAAAAACTGCAGTTTTGCAAGGCTTTAGCCTGAAAAACTGTAAGGCTTGTGAGACAACCAACCGGGTTGTCTCACAAGTCTAATGAGTATTCATAATGTTAAAAAACTGTTAGGATGAAATTTGCCAATGAAAAAATCCTGGAAAGCCAATTATACCGCGATTTTAATTGCCGAAACCCTCGCAATGGCGGGTTTTGCCCTCTCCATGCCTGTAATTCCCCTCTTTTTGGAGGAGGATATCGGGGTTCGGGACCCTCAAACCCTCAAATTATGGGTTGGCGTTATTCAGTCGGTGGCGGCGGTTTTTCTCGCCATCTTCGCTCCCATCTGGGGACATTTGGCGGACATTTACAGCCGGCGGATGATGCTCCTGCGGGCCCTTTTCGGCGGGGCGATTGTCATAAGCCTGATGGTATTTGTCCAGGCGCCCTGGCAGCTTCTGATCCTCCGGGCGTTACAGGGATGTTTAACCGGCACCATAGCGGCGGCCACGGTGATGACCGCGGCGCTTGTCCCGGCGGCGCGGGTCGCCCTGGCCCTGGGACTGCTCCAGACCGGAATAGCCATCGGGAATTCCGTGGGGCCCCTTATCGGCGGGGTTTTATCCGATTTTTTGGGCCACCGGATTGCCTTTTTGAGTACCGGCCTGGTCCTGGCGTCGGCGGGGCTGATCATCCTCAAGGGGGTGGAAGACGATGGGCGGCTCCCCAGGGCGGAGGAGGAAAAGGCCCCGCCGGAGGGAAAGGGCCGGAAAAAGCTTTCCTTTCTGCCCGACATCAGGCCCATCATCAATTCCCCGGTACTTATTATCCTAATGTTCGTAACCTTTACCACCCAGGCCGCCAATACCACCATATCTCCCATGCTGCCCCTCTTTCTTAAAGAGCTGGCCGCCAAGGGGATGAACGGGAACCTCCAGTATGTCGGCTCCGCTACGGGAGTTGTTTTAGGGGCCGGAGCGGCCTCCACCGCCCTGGCGGCGGTTCTGGTGGGGAAATATTCTACCCGTTTTGGGTACTGGAGAACCCTTATCTTCTGCCTTTGCGCCGGGACCATTTGTATCGTGCCCCAGGCCTTTGTTAGCAACATGATCCAGCTTACGATTTTCCGGGCCATGTCTTCCTTTTTTCTCGGGGGTACCGCCCCGGTGTTAAACGCCATCATCGCGGTAAGCGCGGAGAAAAAAACCCAGGGCAGCGTCTACGGCTTCAATTCTTCCATTTCTTCCGCGGGGGGCGCTCTGGGCCCCATGATCGGTTCGGCGGCAGCCATGATCAATTACCGGGCGGTCTTTCTGACCACGGCCCTTATCCTGGGCCTTTCTTCCTGGGGAACTATCCGCAGACAAAGAAAACTCCCGCCCAAGGATAAAAAGGAGATCGCCCCGGCGGGATAAGCCGGGGCAAAGGCATTAGGCTTTCCGCCTTAGCGCGTAAGGGTATATTCCGTACCGGCCCGGACAGGAAAACGAAAACCATGGTCCGCCGGTTCAACCGGCACCGGAACGCCTTCCGCGATAACCCGGCAGGGCTCGCCCCGGCAGAGGATAAAGCCCTCCGCGCCGGCGGTGATCCGGGCCTCCTGTAGTTTGCCATCCTTCCAGCTTATATCCACACTATGCCCACCCCGGGCGCGCAGACCCCGGACAGTTCCCTGGGGCCATGCGGGGGGCAGGGCCGGCAGCAGTTCCAGCATACCCGTATGGCTTTGAAGCAGGGCTTCGGCAATACCCGCGGTGGCGCCAAAGTTACCGTCAATCTGGAAGACCGCCGCGCCGTTAAAAAAATTACGGGTGCCGGCTCCGGCTACCATCCGGTTGATCAGGGTTCCCGTCAACTGCCGGTCATCCAGGCGGGCCGCTTCACAGATAAACCATGCCAGAGGCCAGCCGCCCCTGCCCGCCCCGTGTTCCATCCGTATCCGCAGGGATTGTCCGACCGCTTCCAGCAGTTCCGGGGTTTCACGCCAGTTGATCTCATCCCCGGGGTAAGCGCCCCAAAGATGGGATATATGGCCCATCCCGGGGGTCATTTCCCGTTCCTCCTCCATCCACTCCAATAATTGTCCCGCCGATCCAATCCGGTTGGGGGGCAATTTTTTCGCCGCCGCCTCAAATTCCTTATCCAGGGGGTCCGGTATGCCCAAAATCCGTCCTCCTTCTATACAGGCGGAAAACAGGGTCCGGATAATCTGGTTATCCATGGCGGGGCCGGCGCAGATGGGGGTATCAAAACCGTCGGGCATAATATAGCGGTTTTCCGGCGAAACCGATGGATTGGTTACCAAATGACCCTTGCCGTCTTCGGAGAGAAAATCGAGGAAAAACAGGGCGTATTCCTTCAGGACCGGAAGCCATTTCGCGAGAAAATCCCGGTCCCGGGTAAAACGGTAATGTTCCCAGAGATGCAATGCCAGCCAGGCGCCCCCGGTTACCCATTGGGTAGAAGCCATATACACATCCTGGGGCGCGCAATCGCCGTAGAAATCGGTGTTGTGATGGCACATGGTACCCCGGCAGCCGTACATGATCCGGGCGGTGTCCCGCCCCCTGGGAACCATGGCCTCAATCAGGTTGAACAGGGATTGGTGAACTTCTGGCAGGGCTGCCACTTCCGCGGGCCAATAGTTCATCTGGGTATTGATGTTGATGGTATATTTACTGTCCCAGGGGGGAATAAAATCCCGGTTCCATATACCCTGCAGGTTAAGGGCCGCGGAATTTTCCCGGCCGCCGCTCATGAGAAGATAGCGCCCAAAGGTAAAATACAGGGCCGCCAGGCCGGGAAGCCCCGGATCGCCGGAGTTCGTCTTTCCCTTCTGAATACGGACATCCAGGGGGATATCCCGGTCGGGGTCGGGAAGCTCCAAAACACAGCGGCGCATCCTGGGCTCAAAATCCGCCAGGTGTTCCCGCTTTAGTTCCTCATAGCCCTTTTCCTGGGCGCGGTTTACCAGACCCAAAACTTCTTCCCGGGGGTCCGGCGCCCGGTTGGTGGTGGATGCCGCCAGATACAGGCAGACTTCGGAGGCGTTACGGACAAAGAGCTGGCTGTAGGGATTTTCCATCTCCCCGTCGGAGAGAATCCGCGCCGCCGTACAGAACCGTACCCCCGCGGAATTACCGGACATCACCAGGGTCCGGTTGTCCAGGGCCCGGTTTTCATCGGCCATCAGCCCCGCCCAGGGGCCGCTGCGCTGGAAGAATCCCGGCCTGCGGCCATCCTCCTGCTTTTCGTCGGAAATAATCGTGCGGTCGAATTTGATATCCAGATTAATGGCCCCCTTTTTCGACGCCCGCAGGCGGAGGCACAAAACCTGCGCGGGATAACTGATAAACATTTCCCGGATATAATCGACCCCTTCCTGGCTATGGCTGATCCGGTGTAAGCCGGTCATCAGATCCAGTTGGGATTCATAATTTTCATCCCCGGCACTGTTGGGAAACCAGTTACAGGCAAAGGGGGTATGCTGATTCAGGGCAATGTCCAATTCTCCCAGGGGTTCGTAATGGCGCATACTGACCGGAGCGCCGGAAAAATACTGGATTATCAGGGTTTCCGCCTCCCGGATATTCCCCGCCAAAACATGGCGCCGGGTTTCTTCCAGCTTCTCCCGGGCTGTCGGGTTATTCCGGTCGATAAAGGCGCCGTACCACAAACTGTCTTCGTTAAGCTGGATCCGTTCAGACCCGGTATAGCCGTATACCATGGCTCCCAGCCGCCCGTTTCCCAAGGGAATGGCATCGTTCCATATCTCGGCGGCTTTGTTGTACTTCATCACAAATTCCGGCATAGATTCCTCCTATAAAAGATTAGTTATTCTGTTTCCGGTAAAGGAACAGTTTAAGCCGGGAGGCGCAGAATATTGCCGCCGCGGCAACGGCGATTTGAAAGAACAATACCGGCGGAAGGGAAACACGCTCAATAAACAAGCCCACCAGGACGCTGACAAAGGTAAAGGGAAGGAGCAAAATACTTTTGGTAACAATATAATAAATGGAGCGTTCCTGTTCCGCCAGTTCCAGCAGATGGCCCTGAAAGGCCATAAGGCCGCTGCGGGAAAAGCCAATCAAAAAAGCGGCGACGGGCATCACTATCTGCCCATAACCAAAGCCCAGCCCGGCCAGTTCCAGCGCCGGAATACACAGGCCGGTACATTCCACCACTATCAGGGTTCGTTTTGAACCAAAGTATTCGGAAATGCGTCCGGTAAGGAGCCCTCCAAAAAAGACCCCGACGGTTTGAATGATGATCATGTAGGATATCCATTCGGTGGATACCCGCAGATAGTTTTGGGCGATGATATACAAAAAGGTGTTGATGCCGGTACTCATGGTGGAAAAGGCCTGGGTAAAGATGAGGCGCCGGAAAAAAATATTTTTCCAGCACTGCGCGAGGTTCATAAGATAGGCCCTGAGCCCGGGATTCTTCCGTTCCGCGGCGGCGTTTATCTGTTCTTTAAGGGGAATAAAAAAAAGCACCGAACAGCCCAGCAGGAAGCCTCCCAGGGCGAAAATGGCGGCGTAACGCCCGGAGGGGCCCAGGGTTTTGCTCTCCCGCAGCAGGCGTACAATATTGCCGGAAAGAAAGGAAATGATCCCGGAAAAGGCAAAGAGGGTCCCCAATAATTTACCCCGGTTTTCCGGGCGGACACAGGCCCCCAGGAGGTAATTCCAGGAGATGCCCGTAATGGACTGGCAGAGATGGTAGAGCAGGATGACGGTAAAAAACAGGGCGATTACCCTCCGGGAGTCCAGGCCCAGGAGCAGCGACAGGGGGATGATCAGGAAGGCGGTCCGGGAAAGGCCGTTCAGGGTAAGGGACAGGCGGCGTTTGGATCGGGTCCGGGCGATGAAGCTCCCCGCGGCCAGGGGGGTAATGGCGCCGATGATACCCTGGGCGGTGGGAAGGGTCCCTATCAGGGACAGGGAGGCCCCAAAATCGGCCAGGAACAGGGGTACAATGGTGGACATCCCGATAATGTCCACCCCCAGTAGATTGAACAGGCCCTCCAGCATGATGCAGTAATAATTACGGCCCACCGGAACCTTTTGTCCTGCCGTTTTCAAAGCGATTGAGGCTGTTCCGGCGGGCAATCTGTCCGCAGCAGGGGCCAAAGGCCGGCATAAACATAGTTACGAACCGTACCGTGCCAGTGCCACCACTGGGAACCGCTTTCCTGCTGGGCATAGAAGATGGCCACTTCCCCGGCGGGATCGACAAGCACATAGCAGCCCCGGGCGCCGTCCCAGCCGAATTCGCCGTTCGCGCTCAAGGCGTTGTTCTGCTCCCGGTCCACCAGCACCCGTACTCCCAGCCCGTAGCCATAGCCTGTTTTGCTAGGCCCGCCAAAGGCGGCAAAGTCGGCGGCGGAGTCCCCAAAGAGGCGGTTGGTCCCCATGTCCTGTACCGTTTCCTTCCGTAAAATCCGCTGGCCGTTTACCCCCAAGCCTCCGTTGCACAATGCCTCGGCAAAGAGGATATAGTCGGGCACGGTGGAATACAATCCGCCGCCGCCGCATTCGTATTCGGACCCCAGATTGATCCCCAGGTTTTCCCCAACGCTCCGGGCCCGGTTGGTTTTTGCGTCAAACTGGACATAGTCTTTTGCCAGCCTTCCCCTGTCCCCTTCGGCGGTGGTAAAGCCGGTATCCTTCATGCCCAGGGGATCAAAAATGTGTTCCTTTAAATAAGCGCCGAAGCGCTGGCCGGAAAGGGCCTCGACCAGGCCGCCCAGCACATCGAAACAACTGGTGTAGCGGAACCGCGTCCCCGGTTCAAAGAGCAGCGGTTCCACCGCCGCGGCGCGGACCACCGCCAGGGTGGGGGCCCGCCCGCCGGTTTCTTCGATCACCCGCTGTACCGGCTCAACATGAAAACTCCCCACACCGCCCTGCATGGAAAGCAGGTATTCGATGGTAAGGGGATTTTTTGCGGGCAGGATAATCTCCGCGCCGCCGGGATCGGAAGACCGGACCTTCATATTCCGGTATTCGGGAATATAGGCGGAAAGGGGGTCCGTCAGGGAACAGCGGCCACCCTCGCAGAGCTGCAACACCGCGGCGGCGGTGATAAGTTTGGTGGCGGAGTAGAGGTGGAACAGGGTTGAAGGTCCAAAGGGGACACCGTTTTCCACATCGGAAAAACCGGCGTAGTGTTCGTAAACCTTTTTGTGCCGGTGGTACACCGCGCAGCCCACGCCGGGAATGTTCTTTTCGTTATAAAAAGAATCCAGATAAAGCGAAAGTTTTGAAAAATCCATGGTATCGTCCTTTTAGTTCCCTAATGCCAGGGTGTATTCCCCCCCGGCGGCGGCGTCAAATTCTATACACTCGCCGTTGGAGGTATCCAGTTTGAAAACAAGCGGGCCGGAGGGTCCGGTCAGTTCCACGGCCTTACCCGGCCAGGGGTTCATGACGCGGCACAGACTATTACGCCGGGCCTTGATCAGGACCCCCAGCGTCCCCGTTTCATCCTTTGCCGCAGAGATTTCAAAACCGCCCCGGGCAAGGCAGCCCCGGAAGGCCAGGACCGCGTTCTCCGGCGTTACCGGGAACAGGTGAATCCGCCCGCTCCGGCTGTTCAGGAGCCGTTCCGGGACGGCCAGAATTTCATCGCAGAGCAGGGAGGCGTCCTCAATCTTGACCGGGGACTTATTGTAACCGCAGACCGTATAATCGGCAAAGGCGCCGGTAAGGACATAGGGTTCGGTGTTGTGGTTATTCCGCACCGTATCGGCGGTACGGATGATAAGCTCCCGTTCCTCCCTGGGGCTGTCCAGGGTGATCTCGTCCGCCAGGGTCGCGGGATAATTTGCCGAATTGATCTCGTGGTCCCCCGCGGACCAGCGGGGGATGATGCCGGGGTTGCCCGCCAGGATCGGTCCCATCCCAACCTGGAAGGTGGGATAAGGGGGCAAGCCGGCGGCGACTTCCCGCCAGCCCCCGGTCAGATCCGCGTCGGTACGCAGATAATCCGCCGTATCCGCGGCGGTACGGAGAATATAGCGGAACATGGCGATAGCCCCGGTGGTGTCTTTGGCGAATTCGTTATGATAGGAGATGCCGTAGCTTTCGGTTTCTACCGTGGGTTCCAGGTGGTAATACTGTCCGTCCCAGCCGCGGCGGGCAAAGGCTTCGTAAAAAACGGCCAGCTCCCGCAGCAGGGGATAGGCGGTTTCCCGCAGGTACTGTTCGTCCCCGGTATAATCCCAGAGGTTCCAAATAACCTTGAGTACCTGGCCGGGAACTTCCATACAAAAATCCAGGGATTGGTTTTCAATGTACCGGGGGTCCGGTGTAACCGGCGGCAGATAACCATGCCCCATGATAAGACCCGGAAGGTCATAGATAATCTTTGCCTTCTCCTTCAATGCCCCGCGCCAGCGCCACACCAGTTGGGGCCATTGCCGCATGACCTCCGGGCGGTTACGCACAAACCAGGGGCCTTCGGTGAACAATTCGTTATAACAGGGGAGCGAATGCCATGCCTGGGTGTCCACGTCAAAGGCGGCGTAACCGGCGCTGCCCTCGTTTTTCCCGGGATTCGGGCGGCAGTACCCGCCGTGGTGGTAGGACCAGCTTAAAAACACATCGTTAAAGAGCTTCTCATCGGCCTCCGCCTTTTTGGGCCCCGTCAAAAAAATACGTCCCTGTTCCCGGCTGTCGTACAAGGCGTCGTACCAGTCCCGGTTTTCCTGCTTTAGTTTTTCATAGCCCAGCTTTTCGGCCTCCAGGAGCATCCGCTTGGCCTCTTCCAGATAATTCTGAAACTCGTTCAGGGTAACTACCGCGGTATACAGCACCGCCTGTCCCTTGCCCGCCTGGGGCAGCCGGGCCGTACCGGCCACGCCGGGGGCTTCCCGTACCAGGGTAAAGGCCCGGTCCAGGTTATAGAACAGATCGTCGTGCCCCACGGATCTAAAGGGCAGGATCAGGTTTCCCTGGGCGTCCCGGGGCATACGCTGGGCCGTACCCAAATATTTTTCCGGCCCCTGGAGGCTTAGCGCCGCCGCCGGGTCCGACAGAAGTCCTACCATCACATAACGGAAGCCATCGGGAAAGGTGGTTTCCCCGGGGAAGCGCTGTTCAATCCAGAAAAACCGTCCTTCACAGCCGTTTACCGGGGGCTCGAAGGGGCCGTTAAAGGAGGCGTCGGCCTCGTAATCGTAATAGCCCACAGGCTCCGCGGGGTTCACCGGATGGTACACCACCGCCCGCTGTTCCCTGGGGATGTAATTTCCCTCCGCATCCATATAGCGCCGGTGTCCCTGATCCTGGTGGCGGTACAGGCGGAAGGACAGGGGATTTTTCAGCCCCTCATAATCGGCCTTTACCGCGACCACATTCCGTTTCATCCCCATCACATATTCTACCGAAAGTTTTGCCTCCCCCTTTTGGACATCCACCCGGGCGGTGCCGTCGGACATGGAAATTACCGCCTCCGGCTGGGAGGCCCCTTTCAGATCTTCAGCCTTGAGGATGATCTGTCCCACCGCCTTTTGGCAGGGGAAGGGGTAGTTCTCGCTCCAGGCCTGGCGGTCAACGCGGCCCCCCGAGGGCAGGAGGGTCCCGTATTTCGGGCGGGTCAAACCGATCCGGGGCATATCGTCGTAGTTTTTGTTTGCCTCCGAATAGGCCCCCTCCATCACTTCCTTTACCGTTACCGGATCGGTACGGAAGTAGCGGCGGTCAAAAATATCGGTCTTGAGCATGCTCAAGGTAAGATTTTGGGGTTCTCCCCAAATAACCCCCTTCATTGCCGGGGTATACATCCGGGGGGAACGTCCCATGGGGCGGTCAAAGGTTACGCCGGGATAACCGGGATTAACCGGACGGGAATAACTTTTTTCCTGGGCGATCTCCTTTAACGGGGGTTCTTTGGCAAAGATGCTGTTGAGGGTTTCTTTTACGTTCATCATGAAATCTCCTTATGTTTACCGGATTTTACTGACAGTTTCGTTAATCAACCCGCCTGAATTTTTGCAGGGCGTGGTGGGGGCGTTCCGGCGGAGTTGATTCGTTGGTGGGCCAGCCCGCTTCGGCAATGTAGAGATTCCCCTCCCGGTCCAGATTGGCGCCGTGGGCCGCAAAAAAATTGCCGTCTTTCCAGGTTTCCTCGCCGCCGAATGAGCAAAGCTCATGGCCGCCGCTGTCGAAGATCCGCACCCTGGACCAGGGCATGTTTTCGTAGGGTTCGTATAATACATTATCCACATAGGTAATATGGCCAAGTTCCACCACATAGACGATGCCGTCCCGTACACAGATGCCGTCGGGCCGGTTGATCCCCTCCCACATATCCAGGAGTTTGCCTTCCGGATCGAAGACCTGGACCCGGTTGTTTTCCCGGTCCGCCACATAGACCCGATCCTGTTCATCCACGCCGATGCCGTGGGGAATGCGGAATTCGCCGGGGCCGCCGCCGGGCTCCCCCCAGGAGGCCAGGAGTTTCCCTTCGGCGGAGAAACGGTGTACCCGGGCGTTGCCGTAACCGTCGGTAACGAAGATCTCCCCCCGGGGGGAGACGGTAACTTTGGAGGGTGAATTAAAGGGCGGGGCGCCGCGCTTGATCGTTTTGAAATTTCCCTTTACCGCGCCGGAGTCCGAAGGGACCCCCTTATTCCCCGTCCGCATCAGCAGTTCGCCTTCGGTGGTAAATTTGGAAAGCACATTCCAGCCGGAATCGATAATATAGACAAAATCATTTTCGTCGATAAAAATTCCATGGCCGCCGCCGATGAGCCCCTCGGGCCATCCCCCGGCGATCTTTCCGTTCTGATCGAAAATGGTCAACGGGTGGGGGCCGCAGAGGGCAAAAATACGCCCCCGGGAATCCACCGCGGCATCGGCGCAGCCGCCGATCCACACTTCGTAATCAATAGGTTCATAAACAAACCGCATGGTACTCCTCCTGTTCATGTTTTAGTAAAGGGCCCGCAGGGTTTTGATCTCAAAGGGCCTGAAATTAAGCTCAATCCGGTCTCCCCGTACCGGCGGGGCAAGGGCTTCCTCCAGCAAATTCGTTTCGGTAATTTCCCGGGCCCCGGGGATATGGACCGGCGTTATGCTTTGGGAACCTTCACATTCGTAGAGCCGCAGGATAAAGGCCCGCTGGGGGTCCTCGCAGGGTTTAACGGTTTCTACTATTACGGTGGGGGCGTCCACCCTTACCAGGGAGGGCATATCCCTGAGCCCCTCCGCGACAAGGGGTTTATAGTTAAAAACATAGGCGGGCTGTACCACCCTTTCGGCGGAAAAGCCCCCCAGGTGGGGCAGGAACCCGTAATTACACCAATGCTCTCCCAGATCCCCCCGGTAGTCGGGACGGTTGCCGCCCTTGTGCAGGGAAAGCCGCATCTGCCCCTGGTATACGGAAATACCGTATTTGCAGTCGTTCAGGATCGTTATGCCGTAGCGGGTTTCGGAAAGATCGGTGTACTTGTGGTTTGATACCTCAAATTTCGCCTTTTCAATATCCGTGCTGCGAAAAACGGAACGCCGGATATGGCCGAACTGGATCTCGTGCCGGGCCTCCACGGTGCGGATGGAAGTGTCAAAGGCCGCCTTGAGGAAACGGTGATGATCCTGCCAGTTAATCTTCGTTTCAAACAACACCAGGGGGGAATCCGCGTAAAACACCAGGTCCTGCTCCAGGGTCGATTTGGAACTTATCCCGTATTTGCTGCGGATCCGGAATTCCACCGGGCCCGAGGATACCACGGCCCGTTCCAAAAGATGGCCGCAGTCCCGGTACTTCCCTTCGATGTCCGCGTCCACATCCCAGTTGTCGTAGCTCAGGGGTACATCCTCGGCAATAAGGAAGGTCCCCAGGGGATAACCTTCGCCCCGGAGCTCCCGGCCTCCGGCGGTTTTGTCCAGGAAGGAATCAATGGTTCCCTGTTCCCCAAAACTTACCAGGGCAAAGGGGGTTTCCAGAGCCTTCCCGGTATAGGAGAAGGGGCCGTCCCCTCCGTCTTTGGGGGCGGCGGCCCTGAGCCGGGGCAGGGCCAGGGCGGAAAAGGCGTCCAGCTTCAGCCCCCCCACCACCGTCCGGCCCCCCCCGGAGAGGGTCTCCACCCGCTGCTGCCGGGCCCCCTCCGGTAGGCGGTACTCCCCTTCCTCCAGGTAGACCACATCGCTCCGGGGAAAGGACAGGGTGTTTACCACCGTTACCCCGTCCCCCCCGGCGGTTCCGGTTTCCCGGAGCAGCTCCGCCGCCGCGGAACGGGCCCGGCCAATTAAAGCCGTGGTTTCGGCGATGGATTGTTCGTGAACCGCCGGCAGACAGGTTCCGGGGAGGATGTCGTGGAACTGGTTGACCAGCAGGGTTTCCATCAGGGGATGAATCGCCTCTGCCGAAGCGGGAACCCCTCCGGCCATTGCCCGGCGGACCGAAAGGTACTCCAAATCGTGGAGGGCGATTTCCGCCAGCCGGTTGTTCCGCTTTATCTCGTGCTGGTTGGTCAGGGTGCCCCGGTGCAGCTCCAGGTACAGCTCCCCCGCGTAGACCGAGGGGTCGTTTACCTTCTGTTCCAGGTCCCGCATAAAGGCGCTTACGGTGGTATAGCCGGTCCGGGGCAGCCCCTCCGTATCGGCCACCCGCCGGGCGATTTCCAGCATTTCAAACTGCGGACCGCCGCCGCCGTCGCCGTAACCGAAGGAAAAAAGTTTCTGCCGGGACACGGTTTTTTCCCGCACGCAATCGCCGGTACGTTTCCCGCTTACCATATATTCCATCAGGTTATTCGGCCCCGGCCAAAGGTGGGACTGGTTCAGGTGGGTCAGAACCCGGGTACCATCAAGGCCCTGCCAATAAAAGGTATCGTAGGGGAATTTATTGGTGTCGTTCCAGGACATCTTGGTAGTCAGAAAATAACGGACCCCCGCCAGGCGCATGATCTGGGGAATCGCCGCGCTGTAGCCGAAGGTATCGGGCAGCCAGAAGGTATCGGCGGTATAGTTAAAATGTTCCCGGGTGTACCGCTGCCCCCAGACAAACTGGCGGACCAGGGATTCCCCGGACACCAGGTTACAATCGCACTCCACCCAGATGCCGCCGTTCGGTTCGTAGCGGCCTTCCCGGACCTTTTGGCGTATCCCCTCGAACAGAGCCGGGTAGTCGCGGCGGATCATCTCGCTGTGGTAGGCGGAACTTTGGATAAACAGGTATTCCGGGTATTGTTCCATCAGGGACAACTGGTTGGCATAGGTCCGGGCACATTTCTTGACCGTCTCCGCGATTGGCCAAAGCCAGGCGGTATCCATGTGGGAATGTCCGATAAGGCCCACAAAGGGTCCGCCGGGGGCATTTTTTGCCTCTAGTATTTCTTTCAGAAACACCTGGGCCCGCCGCAGCCCTTCCCGAAAGTCCTCCTCCTCCACGTTTTCCGGGTCATAGTACACCGCCTCGTGGACTTTCATGAGGGCGTTGAGTACATCCGCCCGGCGGAAACCGGAGGGCTCCAGGGCCCCCTCCATTTCAACCACGACCCGGAGGTCGAACAGAAAGCCGGCGATCAACTCGTCCCGGACACATACATCAACAGGGCCCACCCGGTAGGTATAGGTTCTGGTTTCCGTTACCAGGGGCATGGTCCCGACACATTCATGGCCGGCATAAAATTCCAGCGCCACATCCAGGCTTTTTCCCGCTTCCGCCCGGAGGGTAAGGAGATCGCAGTAGTGGTTGCCCCGGGAACCGTCCGGGGGTTTGCGGGCGGTAAATATTCCCGCGGCCCGGCCATCTATCCACAGCATACCCTCGTTACCCGTCGCCCGGGGATACACATAAAGCCGCCGGCCCTCAAGACCGGGACCGGGGGTATAGGTTCCCCGCAGCCAGCAATAGGCCCCTTCGCCGCCCCATTCGTCCCCCGGGGCGCAAGGGCTAAAGAGCGCCGCGCCGGGAACGCCGTGGAGACGCTCACCCGTCCGGTACCAGCTTACGGGAATTTCATCCACCTTGATAAATAAACAATCTTCCAGGGTTGTGCAAAGCCGGGCCAGTTTCCGGACGGTCCGCTCCAGTTGTTTCGCGCTAATCATAAAAACCGCCGGTTTTCAATTTTTCCCGCCGGCGCCATAGCCGGCGTTTTTATCATTTCTAATCAGA
>JAISFT010000084.1 GCA_031263435.1 Treponema sp.
CTGGGGAAGGCGGAAGCCTACGGCCCCTTCCTCCAGGGCTTTGCCAAGCCTGTCAGCGATCTTTCCCGGGGAGCCTCGGTGGATGATATTGTAACCACCGCCGCGGTAACCCTGTCCAGGGCCAAATAGGGCCGGCCGGGGGCATTGGTGGGCGGAGGGACCCGGCGGAAACCCCGCACCCTGGAGGATGCCCTCCGGGCAGGGGCCCGCCGGGAGTACCACAAGGCGGTCCCCATTCTGGAGGAGCTCCTGGGGGACAGCGCGGCGGGGCCGGAGGTCTACCTGTACCTGGGGCGGGCCCTCCACGCACTGGGGGATTATCCCCGGGCCCTGGCCGCGTTAAACGACTATACCCGCTTAAAACCCCGGAATTTCCAGGGTTATTTTTTTGCCGGCAGGACACTTCTGGCCCTGGGACAGGCCGGGCGGGCGGTCCGCAGCCTGGACAAGGCCCTGAGCCTGAAACCCCGGAACATCCATGTCCTGGCCCTGCTGGGGGCCGCCTGCCTTAAGGCCCGTTATTCTGCCCGGGCGGCGGCCTTGCTGGCCCAGGCGGTGGAAGGCGCCGCGGCCCGCGGGCTTCCCCCCGGGGAACAGCAGCGGATCTACCGGGCCTATATCAACGCCCTGCTGATCCGGGGCATCAAGCTTATCCGCCGGGAAGACTACGATGCAGGACTGCAAACCCTGCGTTTTGTCCTGGAAAACGGCCGGGACATCCCCCTGCTGCGTCTTGAGATGGGCCGGGCCTGCCGGGAAATGGGCAATATGGAAGAAGCCCTGGGGCACTACGACCGGGCCCTGGAATTTGCCCCCGATGACCGGCAGATCCGCTGGGCCCGGGCATCCATCCTGATGACCATGAACAGAAACCGGGAGGCCCTGGAGGAGATCCACCGTATCCGCTCCGAAGGGCCGGAATTGCCGGATCTCCCCTGGAACAGCGAAACGGTGGACCTGTACCTGGCCCGGTCCCATCTGGAAAGGGGGGAATGGCGAAGGGCCGCGGAGGCCTGCAGAACCCTGCTCAAAAGAAAACCCGGCGCCTTTGCCCACGTCCTCTACGCGGAGGCCCTGCGGAATCTGGGGGAATTCCAGCCGGCCCTGAACCATCTGGACCTGGCCCGGAAGATCGGTGGGGACCGTCCCGAGTACCAGTATGAGCGGCTCCTCTGCGCGTGGGAGGGGGAAGACTGGAAGGCCCTGCGGGGGGCCATTACCCGCATTAAGGCCCTGGGCGGAGACGGGGAATTGGTATGGCGTTTCGAAACTCTGTACCGGGCAAAACAGGGGCGGGACGACCGGGAGATCATCGGTCTGCTGCAGACGGCTATCCGCCGGGCCGGGCCGGACCCGGATCTTATGTACTGCCTGGGAGAACGCTACCTGGGCATTGGACTGGCCGATCTTGCCCTGGGCTGGTTCAGGAAGGTGCGGAACCTCAGAGACCGGCATGAACGGGCCTGGCTGGGGGAAATCGCCGCCCTGGAAGCTCTAGTTCTGGAAACCCTGAGCCCCGAAACCTTGAACGCAGAGGCATCGAACCCGAAAGGGGGAAGGGGCCCTGACTACACGGAAGAGCTGGGAGTGGTCCTCGACCAGTACCTCCGCCGCTGGCCGGATAACCACCGGATCCGCCGGGGACGGGCCCTCCTCCTGGTCCGGCAGAAAAACTACGGCTCCGCGGCGCAGGAACTGGAGGCCCTGCTGGTCCGGGAGCCCGGCAACCCCAGCCTGCGCCGGGTCCTGGCCTACAGCTACCGCAAGCTGGGCCGCTGCCGGGAAGCCGCAGTGTTTCTCCGGCAGCTCCTGCGGGAACAGCCCCGGGACCTCCGGCTCCTGCTGGAGTACTCGGGCTGTCTGGAACGGGCCGGCGCCCCGGACCATGCAATTTTTCTGCTGGAAAAGACCCTGCCCCTCTTTCCCTCGTCGGCAGATCTGCCCATCAACCTGGCCCTTATCTGCTTCCGGGAGGGGAAAACAGCCCGGGCCCTCGACTATCTGCAACAGGCGGCAGGCCGGGCCCCCCGGGATGTCCGCCCCTGGCAGTGGATGGCCGCCATTGCCGGCAAACAGGGGGACAGGGAAAGCGCGGAACGCTGGAACAGGGAAGTAGAAAAACGGCAGCGGAGGGGCCGCCGGAAAAACAACGCCGCGCCGGGGTAAGACTTAACCTGAGACAACGCGGCAGGGCAATGGACATTTTTCCCCCTCGCGGAGCAGGACGGGCGCCGTTTGCCTTGGCATAGGAGCCGGTTGAACCAAACGAGATTGTGCTGGCAGAGCCGGTGGCGGGGCCGGGGCACAGCCCGGGAAAACATTTGGAATTCCCTGCCGGAGCGTATTGAAGATAGCGGAGGCAGATTCTACAAGCGTTTTTCCGGGCTGTGCCCCGGCCCCGCCACCGGCTCTGCCAACGGCTCTGCCGACATGACCTTGGGGAGGATCTACAGGCTTTTGTACAAAAATAAACGCCGATGCCCTGCAGCGGCCCTTTGCCAATCGGCAAAAAGCAGTTATAATTTAGAAAGAAGGTCAAGTTCAGAATCTTTCCGGCTCAGAACTTAACCCGGAACCAGATAAAAAAGCGGCGGAATTGGTAGATTTTTTAGGAGAGTAAGATGGAACTTAAAGCGATGGACCTTTTTGACGCCTACGCCCGGAACAGACTGCCCAAGGATAATGCCTACGTAGTCTCTTCATTCGTTAACGCCAAGACCGGCTATGTAATATACGAAATAGTGTCGTATTCCGGCGTTAAGGCAATTTACCTTGAAGCCAGCGGCATCACCTTCCAGTCCCAGGGGAAAAAGATGCACATCCTCATAGAACCGGCTTCGTACCCCCACAAGGGCATCGAACCCTATCTGCGGGACACCACGGAAAAAATCCCCCTCCGGTTCAGAGAACTGGAAGTCCTTACCGCAAAAAATCAGGTCAAAATCCTCATCGCCAAAACTCCCATAGAATCCCTGTCTTCCTTCACCATCGCGAAACCCACGGGCCTTAACATTTCTTTTGTCTTCTACAACAGCCCGGACATCTACCAAACCCTGCAGCTCTTTTTTGAAAAGTCCTTTAACACGGACGGCGGCCTTCCCCAGGCAGATGCCAAAAAAGCGGCCAAAACCACCACCACCCTTATCGAAAAAAATATGAGTTTTAAGAGCGACTTCGGCGGCGAAGCCTGATCTCTTATAAGACCGCAGGAGGGGGCCGAAAACCCGCAACAGCAGGATGCGGAAGGCAGCCGGTCCCCCTCCGTTTCGGCCTGCTCCGCCGCCCTCCCGGAGCTTAACCCTCTACCGGCAAGTTTTTAGCAATAGCCTGGAGCAGAGTCCCCGTCGGATCGCACTTATGTTCCCAATAGAAGATACCCCCGTATCCCTGCTCCCTGATATACGCGCACTTGTGGCCCAGGGATTCCTCATCGTCATAGCTTAAAAAAGTAGAGCCGTTAAAAAGGAAGGGCGCCTTGGCCTCGTCATCCCAATACCGGACATAGCCGTTTTTGTTGATATATTCCTTCGACAGGATGCCGTAATCCGGCCCGTAGCCGCCGCCGGTCTTGGAAATCTGCAAAAAACCGTGATTCCGGTTCTGGATATTCTCCCATTTCCGGGAATAAAAGGCCGCGCCCATCAAAAGCTGCCTTTTGGGAACCCCGGCCTGGTGGAAAAGCCGCAGCGCCTGGTCGCAACTGTTCCGGAACACATCCCCCGTGGAGGAATAAAGCTGGGTGTGGTGCCCCGCCAGGGCATGGAAACCGCATTTCAGGTCATAGGTCATCAGACAGATATGATCCAGAACCTTTACCAGTTCCGGCAGCTCCACACTTTCCACATAGTAAAGATCCGCCCCCGCGGCAATCGACACCAGATGACCCGGCCCCACAGCGTCCACCGCCTTCCTGGCCTCGATACAAAAAAGGGTAAAATTATGCTTATCGGCGATGGTACTGTCCACCCCGTTGGAGGGGACGCAGGGATACTCCCAGTCAAAATCCACCCCGTCAAAACCGTATTCGGTGATAAGCCTCTTACAGGACTGCCCCACAAGCTCCCGCAGCGCGGGGCTGGCGGCGCAGATGGTAAAGGCCTCCGGCTCTTTGGGAATCACCGAGGCAACCACTTGTAT
>JAISFT010000117.1 GCA_031263435.1 Treponema sp.
TCGGTCTACGGCAACGAGGACCTCATCGGCAAAGTCCTGGACAAGACCCTCAAAGCCGGCCTGGTAAAACGGGAGGAGCTTTTTATCAACTCCAAAGTCTGGAACGACATGCACGGCAGGGGCGATGTACTCCTCTCCCTTGCCAGGACCCTGCGGGACCTTCGGCTGGACTACGTGGACGCCTATTTTGTCCATTGGCCTTTCTCCAATTACCACGCGCCCGGCTGCAACGGAGACGCCAGGAACCCCGATTCAACGCCTTTTTCCACGGACCGTTTTATGCGCACCTGGCGGGAAATGGAGAAAATCTACCGCCTTGGCCTGGCAAAGCATATCTGCATGTCCAATATGACCATCCCCAAACTGGAGGCGGTTCTGCCCCTGTGTACCGTAAAGCCCGCGCTTATTGAAATGGAACTGCATCCCGCCTTTCAGCAGCCCGCTCTTTTTGACTATTGCGTAAAACGGGGAATTCAGCCCATAGGTTACTGCCCCATCGGTTCGCCCAACCGGCCCGACCGGGACAAGGCCCCCGGCGATGTAACAGATACGGAACTTCCCGAAATCGCCGCCATCGCCAGGGCGCATAATATCCATCCGGCGCTGGTCTGCCTTAAATGGCAGGTTCAGCGGGGAAGCATCCCCATTCCCTTTTCGGTTCACGAAAAGAACTACGCCGCCAATCTCCGCTGTGTTACCGAAGCTCCCCTCACGCCTCAAGAAATGGCTTCCATTGCAAAGGCCGACAAAAACTGCCGTCTCGTAAAGGGACAGGTTTTTCTCTGGACCGGCGCGCAAGGCTGGGAGGATCTGTGGGATTGACCGGGCACGGGGATGCGCCCAAAACATAGCCCCCATAATTTGAATAATGTCTGGCTGCTAGGAATCCACCCCCGCAATGTTTGCTTCCGCCTCTTTTGCCAGGCGCCAGTGGCCGTCAACCTTCTCAAAGGCGGAGGAGGGGAAACTGAGGACCCGGCCGTCGTCGCCGGCAAGCTTGAGTTTTCCCAGAATTACGTTTACCTCCACCACTTTCCATTGAGTTCCGTCATAGTCAAGACGTACCCCCTCCAGGGGGACCAGGCGGCGCTGTTCATTGTAAAAGTTGTGTTCATACGCGAGGCAGCACAGGAGCCGGCCGCAGGGGCCGGAGATCTTCATAGAGTTAAGGGACAAATTCTGATCCTTGACCATTTTGATGGAGACGGGTTTAAGTTTGCCGGATGCCGCATGGCAGCAATAACAGCGGCCGCAAACCCCCAGACCCCCCACTACCTGGGCTTCGTCCCGGACCCCAATCTGGTGCATCTGTATTCTGATTTTGAAAATACCCACCAGGTCTTTAACCAGCTCCCGGAAGTCCACCCGGTTTTCTGCGGTATAGAAGAACCAGATCTTGGCCTCTCCCGCCATGATATGGACTACCACCAGTTTCATTTCCAGTTTATGGGTATCTATTTTTTCCCGGCAGATACGGAAGGCCTCTTTTTCCTGCTCCCGGTTATGGAGTTCCTTGTCCAGTTCCTCCGGTTCGGCAAGCCGGTCGATCCAGGGAACCGAGGCGCCCGGCCGGATGGCAGAAGCCTGTCCGCAGCGGCAGATCAGGGGGCCGCATACCACGGCAAGATCCTGGCCGTAGGGGGTGGAAACCATCACCTTGTCGCCGGGTTTTAACGGATCCCCCCGGTAACCCGCCACAAAATTTTCATTTGCATAATCCAGGCGAAGCCGGTAAAGCGGAGTGTCGGGGGCCACCGGTTCGGCGGCGGAGGCAGGGTTTTCCAAATCCTCCGGGGCAGTCTCGTCCTCCAGGGAAGAAATATCTTCGGCGTCTTCCTCAAGATCTTCGTAATCATCCTGCATGAAATTCCGCCTTTTGTTCCGATTGTACCGGCCCCAGTTGTACTGGCTCCAGGCCGTACTGCATATAATAAATGTAACGAATCTGTATAAACATCTTAAGAAACCAAGTCTATCAGAAGGCCCCTTATCTCCTCAAGGCGGGACAGCAGTTCAAGCTGGGAAAGCTGGCGGCTCAGGATCATGGCGGCCAATTCGTCCAGCCTGTGGTCTATCAGCCGGATACTGTACACCGGGCGCTTCTGACGCTCGGCCCCCCCGTTGCTGCCGGCGAATTTGGGATTTTGATATTTTGTCATCCTCTGCTGTATTTCCGTCTCGTAGCCATTGTCCACCACATAGCGTATAAAGTCCCGGACTGCCTTTTTGTAGGACAGAATTTCTTCAAGAAAAGGCCGCTCCCGTAAAATATCCCCCGCGTTTCTGATTTCATCCAAAAGCCGGTTTACCGTTTCCCCGGATACCGGCAGCGCCTCCGCCGGTTCCGCCCCGGCGGTCCGGGCCTGTTCCAAGATGGAAGAAAAACCGGACTCCACCGCGCCGGTAGTCCGCCGCGAACTTCGGCTGGTCTCCGTCCGGGCGCGGGGATTTGTTCCGGCATAGGAGAGGGGATCAAAAAATGTACTGTTCGAATCCGGGGAAAAATCAACTTTGGCCATTACGCCTCCTAAACCCCACAGGCACAACAGGCTGCAGGCTGCTAGGGCGCCTGCCGGTTAAACCGGGAAAGGGCGGATTTGACCCCCTGGGCGTCCAGATACTCGGAAAAGGCCGTATTCCATTCTTCAACGGTAGTGCAAACCCGGACCCGGCCGTGGACCAGGCAGCCTTCGTCGGCCTGAATACGCCGGGTAATTATATCCCCCAGGACCAGGGCGCCGGACAGGATCGTAAGCCGCTCGCTGGCAAGTACATTGCCCCGGATTACCCCGCCGATAGTCACCACCGTCCCGCTGATGTTGCCGCGCATCCGTGCGCTTTCTCCCACCACCACCCGGCCGGTAACCGTCAAATTCCCCCGGATATTACCATCTACCCGGGTAAACCCATCGGTACTAAGGTCGCCGTTTAATTCACAGTTGGGGCCGATAATGGTATTTACGGAGAAATCTTCAGAATGAAGAGCCATCGGAGACCTGATTATCGGGAAGTAATGCGGGCAATACTGGATCGGATATTGATATACTTATATGGGTCCACCACATCGGAACCAACGTGGACCTCGTAATGAACGTGGGGGCCCGTAGAAAGCCCCGTATTGCCTATAAAGCCAATAACCTCGCCCTGCTGAACCCGCTGGCCAATCCTGACCGCCGCCCGCTGCATGTGGGCATACCGGGTATAGTAGCCATGCTTGTGTTTGATAATCACATAGTTGCCAAATCCTTCGGCTTCAAAGTCAATGGTAACCACCTGCCCGTCGGCGGTAGCCACAATCGGATCACCGGAACGGTACGTGGAAAGGTCTATCCCCTTATGAATGTAGTACTGGTGGGTAAAGGGGTTTTCGTTCTGTCCAAAAAACATCGAGATATGACCAATACCCCCCCTAATGGGCCAGATACTGGGGATCTCCGTCAGAAGGGCGCTTTGAGAATCCAGCAGGGTCCCAATCTCCCGAATCGGCACCTGGGCGGAGATAAGATAGGACGCAAGGCGCCGTACATCCTCCACTTCCTGCAACATTCCCTCCGGCGTCTCCCGGATATCGAAGAAGGAGGACAGATCCCCCGCGCCGCTCTGGGTGTTCCTGCCCGGTTTTACATCCACCCCCAGGGCGGAAAGCGTCCCGGACATGGCAAATTCAAAATCCTTGGCCGCATGCAAAAGACCGGCTAACTCATCCCGTAACAGGTCAAGACTGCCCTGGGTTTCCTGAAGCCGGCTGTCCTTGCTCGCCAAAACACCCAGCGTACTACTGTAAGAGGCGCTGTACCAGCAGAACGTCCCGATAATCCCCGCCGCAAACAGGACCACACAACAGACCGAAAAAACCGTAATATGAAAATTGTAAACTTTTTTTTCTGAATGGGGGACCAAAACCACGGTATAACGGCGGGTTAGAAGCCTGAAAAACGCCGCTATACCCCCGCCGACAGCCCGGGTAAGGGCGACAACAAGGCCTTTAGTCTTCTGAACCAGGCTGTTTTCCAGCCTTTTGTACTCATGAACCCGGGACACTACATACCTCTTCCACAAATATCGGCACGATTCACCCAAATCGACAAGATTAGTATACCCCCGCCTTCCAAATTCTGTCAACGTAATACTCAAATTTATCGAAACAACGGCCTTTACCTGCATACAAAGGTCCAAAAGGTCTATAGGCCTTCTTTTAGGCTTTAGGAGGGGGAGCACCGTTGATGTAAAAGGTAAACCAATCTTACCCTGTAACAAGCCCTTTGGCGGGCGGCTCCCCCTCGCTCCATAAAAACACTTGCTCTTTTCCGGCATGGAGTTTTGCATAGCAAAACTCCGAAAATAACAAACACGCAAGTGTTTGTTATTCCGCTACCCCCACTTGTTTTTTTCCGGCATACAAACCCCGTGCGGCAGGCTACCGGTAGGTAGTCAAGCCTAAAGAACTGGATATAAACTATAAAAGTCAACAAAAATATACACCGCGAGGGCCAAATGGCTTGCCATTTGGCCGGCGCTCAGGTACACAAAGGACCGGATTCGCCAGTTTTATCCTTCCTTCGTGATCCTTCTTCGCCATAGTGGTAAATTCTTAAACATGCGTTTAGCCTTGACTACCTACTAACGCAGCTTAAAGCTTACCGGGTAACGGACCCGGGCGGAAACATCCTGTCCGTTGGCCTTGGCCGGCTCGCAGAGGATGTTCTGAAAGGCCGCCCTTGCGGCCTCCCCAAAGCCCCAGCCGGCCGGCTC
>JAISFT010000168.1 GCA_031263435.1 Treponema sp.
GGGGCGGTTGTTTATTTTCCGGAGGACAACAGGATGGAGGATCAAAACCAATCCGGTATTCTGGTAGTGGCAGATAAAAGTTCCAACAGCGAGGATCTGCGCAGGATACTTCAAAACGAATATCATCCTGAATTTGCCGCCAGCGGCAAAGAAGCGGTAAATATTATTCTCGATCATACGCCGGATCTTATCCTGTTGGATCTGTGTTTGGGCGGCGCCGACGGTTTCGATCTGCTTCTGAAATTAAAAGAAATGGACGAGGCCCGCAATATTCCGGTGATCCTCCTGACCAACAACGCCAGCGTGGAAGACGAGGAAAAGGGGCTGCGGCTGGGCGCGGTGGACTACCTTACCCGTCCGTTCCACAGCGCTATTGTTACCGCCCGTATACGGATTCAACTGGACATGGTAAAGCATATTCGTACTATCGAGCGGCTGGGCATGATCGACGCGCTGACGGATATTCCCAACCGGCGTTTTTTTGATATGCGGATTAAGGAAGAGTGGCGGCGTACCTGCCGGCATAAATCCTGTATGAGTATATTAATGCTGGACGTGGACAAATTCAAAAATTACAACGATACCTACGGCCACCCCCAGGGGGACCGGCTTCTTAAATTTATCGGTAAAATCCTGATGGACAACCTCCACCGCCCGTCGGACATGGCGGCCCGGCTGGGGGGCGAAGAATTCGCGGTGCTGCTGGGCGATACCGATACGGTGGGGGCCCTGAGAGTGGCGGAGGCCATACGCCGGGATGTGGAAAACGGGGTGGTCTTTACCCCCGGGGGGGAATCTACCTCAATTACCATCAGCATCGGGGTTAGCTCGATCATCCCCACGATGGACGGGGATTTTATGGAGCTTATCCAGCAGGCGGACAAGTACCTCTACATCGCCAAGGAAACCGGCCGGAACCGAATCGTGTTCAAAGAATAAAACAGACAAGGGGGCAACATGAAGCTCTGGTATGAACAGGCCGCAGAACAGTGGACCGAGGCTCTGCCGCTGGGAAACGGGCGTCTGGGCCTTATGGTCTTCGGGAAAACCGAAGACGAGATCCTCCCGGTCAACGAAGATACCCTCTGGTCCGGATACCCCGCGGACAGGGGGCCGAAAGACAAGGCCGGGGAAAGCCGGGCCATCCGCGATCTGGTGCGGCAGGGACGCATTGGCGAAGCGGAGGAACTTTTTGAACGGGAAATCGCCTCCCCCTGGTCCCAGTCCTACCTTCCCCTGGGGGATATTCTTATCGGCTTTAAGCACCGGGATGTAAAAAACTACACCCGCAGCCTGGATCTGGACCGGGCGGTTTCCGGCCTTTCTTATGAATACGAGGGCGCCCGGTACAGCAGGGAGTATTTTATCTCCGCCCCGGACAACTGCATCGTGATGCGCTTTACCGCGGACAAGCCGGGGCGCATCAGTTTTACCCTTACCATGAAAAGCCTGCTCCGTTCCGCCTGCTCCGCCCGGGACGCCTGTCTTTGTCTTGACGGCATTGCACCTTCCGATGTCCAGCCCAGTTATGTTGATGCCGCCAATCCGGTTGTTTATTCGGACAAGGATGAAGAAAAGGGCATGCGGTTTACCATGAATGTCCTGCCCATTGCCGCGGGCGGCAGCATCGCCCTAAAGGACGATTCCCTTTCCGTCAACGGCGCCGACAGTGTAGTAATACTGGTAAATGCAGAAACCAGTTTTTCCGGCTGGAATGTGCAGCCCTGGCTTAAGGGCAGGGACGAAAAAGGTATCTGCGCCGGGGTTTTGAAACGGGCCGCGGGAAAAAGCTGGGACCATCTCATCGAAGACCACATTGTAAACTATAAAAAATACTACAGCCGTGTGGATATTGATCTTGGAGAAAACGGAAATGCAGCGCTGCCGGTGGACAGGCGGCTCCGCCGCTTTACGGAGGCAAAAACGGAGGAAAAAGACGACCCTGCCCTTTACAGTCTTCTGTTTCAGTTTGGCCGCTACCTCCTGATCTCGGCATCCGCGCCGGGGACGCAGGCGGCGAATCTTCAGGGAATATGGAACAGCGAACTCCGGGCCCCCTGGAGTTCCAACTACACCATCAACATAAACACCCAGATGAATTACTGGCCGGCGTTCCCCTGCGCCCTGGAAGAGATGCAGCTTCCCCTGATCGATCTTATCCGCGATCTTGCCGAAGCGGGAAAAAACACGGCGCGGGAAGTCTACGGCGCGCCGGGCTGGGTGTCCCACCACAATGCCGATATATGGCGCCTGACCTGGCCTGTGGGGAACCACAGAAAGGGCTGCAGCGTTTTTGCCAACTGGAATCTTTCGGCCGGCTGGCTCTGCGAACATCTTTTTGAACGTTACGAGTACACGCTGGACAAAAAATTCCTTGCGGAAACGGCATACCCCATCATGAAGGCCGCCGCGGAATTTTACACCGCCCTGCTGACCGCAGACGAACAGGGCCGCCTTATGCTCTGCCCTTCAACTTCGCCGGAAAATAGTTTTACTATCAACGGGAAACAACTCGCCACTGCCGGTACTTCCACCATGACGATGGCGATCATCAGGGAACTTTTGACCAACTGCGTCAAAGCCGCGGGTATCCTGGGAATCGACGGGGATTTTGCCGGCGGGCTTTCGGAAATTCTGGGGAAGCTGTTTCCCTTCCAAATCGGCAGCAAAGGCCAGCTTCTGGAATGGGACGGCGAATACGAAGAAGTCGAACCCCACCACCGTCATACATCCCCCCTCTACGGCCTCCACCCCGGAAACCAGATTAGCGGCGAAAAAACGCCGGAGCTTTTTTCGGCCTGCAGGAAAACCCTGGAACTGCGGGGCGACGACGGTACCGGCTGGAGCCTCGCGTGGAAGGTGAATTTCTGGGCCCGCCTGCGGGACGGCGATCACGCCCTAATTATCCTCAACAACCAACTGCGGCTTGTAGACAACAGAGGAACCAGCTATTCGGGGGGCGGCGGCACCTATCCCAACCTGTTCGACGCCCACCCGCCCTTCCAAATCGACGGCAACTACGGCGTTACCGCGGGCATCGCAGAGATGCTGCTGCAGAACACCGGCAGCGGCATAGCGATACTACCCGCACTACCGGGGGCATGGAAAAAAGGCCATTGCAGGGGCCTGCGCGCCAAGGGAAGGCTTGCAGTCGATCTGTACTGGAATGCCGGCAGCACCAGGGCCGTCCTCCTTTCGGCGCTCGACCGGGAACT
>JAISFT010000169.1 GCA_031263435.1 Treponema sp.
TGCCTGTTTGCACAACAGTATAAAGGTGCTATGCTAAAAACAGGCAGGTGAGTATGGTTAGGACACTGGAATCCGCTGCGGCGGAAGAGGCGGGGCTGAACAGGACGATCCTGGACGACATGGTCCGGGCTCTGGAACGGAGCCCCGCGGAACTCAGGGGTCTGGTGCTGGTCAGACACGGGAAGGCTGTTTACAGACGTTTCTGGGAACCCTACGGGGAGCAGGACCCGGTGTGGGTCTATTCCTTAAGCAAGAGTTTCTGCTCCACCGCGGTGGGCTTTGCCGTGCAGGAGGGGCTCCTCCGCACCGGCGAAAGGGTCCTTTCTTTTTTTCCCGAATACGATTCGGCGGCGACGACGATCGATGAAAACTGCCGGACCATGCGGGTGGAGGATCTTTTAACCATGCGGACCGGCCATGAAACCGATGCCACCGCTGCGATGATCAAAGCCCCGGACTGGGCGGAGGCGTTCTTCACATTGCCCGTAAAGTACCAGCCGGGAACCCATTTTGTGTACAACTCCGGGGCCACCTATATGCTCTCCGCGATAGTACAGAAACGCTGCGGCCTTCCGGTTGCCGAGTACCTGAAAACCCGGCTTTTTGATCCCCTGGGTTTTGCTCCGGTCTTTTGGGACCGTTCCCCCCAGGGCGTCAATACCGGGGGCTGGGGCTTTATGGTGACTCTGGAAGACATCGCAAAATTCGGCCTCCTCTACCTTAACGGGGGGAAGTGGCAGGGCAGGCAGATCCTGGACGAAGCCTGGATCAACGAGGCTTCCCTTCCCCACGCGGACAATTCCATAACCGGCGGCAGCGCCGACTGGAGCCGGGGCTACGGTTACCAGTTCTGGCGTTCCCGCTACGGCTTCCGGGGGGACGGGGCCTTCGGCCAGTACTGCCTGATCCTGCCGGAGTTTGACGCGGTTCTGGCCCTGTGTTCGGAGGCGGAGAACATGCAGGAACTGCTGGACATTGTCTGGGATCACCTTCCCTCCGCCTGTTCCACTGCCAACAGCGAGACAGAAGGAAGGGTGGAAAACCGGGAATTCCGCCTGTCCGGGGAGAACGGGGGTTTTGTTTCCGCGGGCCTTAACTTTTACCCGGACCGGCTGTCCCTGACCCTCACGCGGGGGACGCCGGAAGGCGGGACGGTAAAACTGGAAGCCGGCCGTTTCGGCTGGCTGGAAACCGAAACCCGTTTCCCCCTGGAGGGCTACAGTTTTATCCCCGTCTTTTCCC
The DNA here is from genome assembly GCA_031263435.1 of Treponema sp. Next base: position 1,243 of record JAISFT010000169.1, read on the forward strand.
CCGCGGGCGGGGGCACAAGGATCTCCGCCAGCTTCTTCTGGAAAGACCGGGAGACCCTGGAGATCCGCCTTGTCTACCGGACCAGCCCCCACCGGGAACTCATCACCCTGAAACTCCGGGGGGACTCCCTCGATATTCTGTATGCCCCCAATACCGCGGTCAGGAGCATGGGCCGGCCCGCGCTTGAGTTCCGGGGCGTCGCAAAAGCATAAAGGAGAAACAGTAACCATGGATAAAATGAAAATCGCGATCATCGGCTGCGGGAATATCGCAAACAGCGCCCACCTGCCCGCCCTGTCCGCCATGCCGGATCTGGAAATCGGCTATACGGTAGATCTGATCGGGGAACGGGCCCTGGCGGCGCAGAAACAGTACGGTTCCACAGAGGTTCTGACGGATTACCATGCCGCTCTGGCGGATAAGGATCTTAAGGCTGTGTTTGTCCTTACCCCCAACTATTCCCACTACACCATCACGATGGACGCCCTGCGCTCGGGGAAGCATGTGTTCTGCGAGAAGCCCATCACCAACAACTACGCCCTCTCCAAAGAAATGGCCGCGGAGGCGAACAAGCGGAATCTGATCCTCAACATCGGGGTCTGCAACCGCTATCACAAATCGGTGGAGCTTATCAGGGAATTTGTGGAACAGGGCAGGCTGGGGGAACTGTACCACATCTACTGTTCCTTCCGCAGATTCAGGAGCATCCCCGGTCTGGGCGGGGCCTTTACCTCCAAGGAAAAATCCGGCGGCGGGGTCCTTATTGACTGGGGCATCCACTTTCTGGATCTTATCCTCTACATTACGGGTGTGAAGATCCGTAGCGTTTCCGCCAACGCCTATAACAAACTGGGAAAGGATATTTCCGCCTATGTCTACAAGGATATGTGGGCCGGCCCTCCCGTGCCCAACGGAGTCTGCGATGTGGACGATATGGTAACGGGCTTTATCCGCACCAGCGGGGCAAGCGTCAGCTTCAACGGCGCCTGGGCCCAGAACATCGACCACGATGAAATGTTTGTCGATTTTATGGGGGACAAGGGGGGCATCCGGCTGATGTACGGCCAGGGCTTTACCTTCTACACCGCCCAGGACGGCGTCTTGCAGACCCTGACGCCCGATTACCATATCCCCAACATGTACCAGCGGGAGGACAGCCGCTTTATCGAAGCGGTGCGGGGGGGACTCAAGACCCGGAGCCATATCGACGCGGTGCTGGAAAGCGCCCGGCTTTTGGATGCCATCTACGAGTCCGCGGAAAAAGAAGCGGAGATCAGGATAGCTTAAAAAGGAGTTTGAACATGAAGACAGGAGTTATTACCGATTGTTTTCGCCGTCCCTTAAAGGAGTCCCTGCAGAAGGCTGCGGACCTGGGTTTTACGGGGGTGCAGATCCACGCCACCACGGGGGAATTCAACGCCTCCCTGCTGGATCGAAAGGACGCACTGGCCGCTTACCTCACCTTGATCGGGGATCTGGGCCTTTCGATAAGCGCCCTCTGCGGGGATATGGGGGGCCACGGTTTTGAGATTCGGCAGGATAATGAAAAGCGGATAGAAAAAACCAAACGGATCATAGACCTGGCCGCAGCCGCGGGGGCCCCGGTGATCACCACCCATATTGGGGTTATCCCGGAAGACGGGGGATCGCCGAAATACTCCGCCCTGCTGGAAGCCTTGGATACCCTGGGAAGCTACGGGCAAAAACAGGGGATAAGCATGGCCATTGAAACGGGGCCGGAAAAGCCGGGGACCCTGAAAAAATTTATCAGCCAAACCCACGGCGGGGTGGGGGTAAATTTTGATCCGGCAAACCTTGTCATGGTTACCGGCGTCGATCCTGCGGCCGCGGTGGAGATCCTGGGCGCGTACATTATCCACACCCACGTAAAAGACGGAATCATGAAAAAGCAGACCGATCCGGGGATCATCTACAACTACTTTGCCGAGGGGGGAATTGGGGATCTCAGGATGTCCGATTACTTCATCGAAACCCCGGTGGGGGAGGGGGCGGTGGACTTTGACCGGTACCTGGGGGCCCTTAAAAAAACCGGCTACGACGGCTACTTTACGATTGAGCGGGAAGCCGGAGAAAACCCGGAGCAGGACATAGCCGGGGCCCTCCGCTTTATCAGCGAAAAACTAAACCGGGCGGGCTACCGCTAGCCGCCCGTTACCGCCCGTGGCAGTGTTTGTATTTTTTCCCGGAACCGCAGGGGCAGGGGTCGTTGCGCCCCACCTTGGGGTAGCTGCGGACCACGGTAACCACCTCCCCCTGGGGCCGCCCCGCACCGCCGCCGGGACGCTGGCCGCCGGCCATGCCGCCAAAGGCCCCCATGCTGCCGTGGGTGGCATTTTGGGTCGTCCGGGACTGGGCGGAGCGCTGTCCCGGCCCCGCGGGACCGGCCTCCCCGCCGGAGGTCTGGATCCGCACCAGGTGGAGCCGCCCGGCGATCTCCTGCCGTATATCGGCGATCATGGATTCAAAGATCTGGAACCCCTCCACCTTGTATTCGGTCAGGGGATTCTTCTGGGCATAGCTCCGCAGGTACACCGCCTCCCGCAGGGCCTCCATGTTTTCCAGGTGGTCCAGCCACTTGCGGTCGATGGCGGCCAGGTACTGATCCCGGATAACCAGGTTCAGGTAGGGGGCCGAGATCAGGGCCTCCTTATCGTTCAGGTCCTGTTCCAGATCGGAGCGGACCATCCCCTCTATGGCCTCGGGGTTTTTGGGATCGAAGTTTTCGGTTTTCAGGCGGTAGTTGAATTTGATCCGCAGGGACTCCGCCAGATCCTTCAGCGCGGCCCCCTGGTCCCGCCGGGCGGTGTCTTTGAATTCACCGATCATATCCGCCACCATGTCCGCGGTGGCGTCATTTACCCGGGCCTTAAGATTGTCGTCCGTCAGGATCGCGTCCCGCTGTTCGTAGATAAATTTCCGCTGCTGGTTCAGTACGTCATCGTATTCCAGCAGGTGCTTGCGGACCTCAAAGTTCCGCTCCTCCACCTTTTTCTGGGCGTTTTCGATGCTGCGGTTAAGCAGGGGATGGTAGATCGGTTCCCCCCCCTCCATGCCTATCCGGGCCATTAGCCCCTTGATCTTCTCCCCCCCAAACAGCCGCATCAGCTCGTCATCCATCGAGATAAAGAACTTGGACCTTCCCGGGTCCCCCTGGCGGCCCGAACGGCCCCGCAGTTGGTTGTCGATGCGGCGGCTCTCGTGGCGCTC
>JAISFT010000043.1 GCA_031263435.1 Treponema sp.
GATTTTCAACGATTTTTACCTAAATTGAAGCATTTGAGGGTGTTCAGTAATATTATTGAGTCCATGCGTATCGACGCATTTCTCTATAAAACTGCCTAAAATCTTGCGACTCACAAGAAGGAGTCTTGAAATGTCCCATAAAATTCTTTTTGTCTCCAATACCGCAAACTTTTCCAAATTTAACCGGCCTTTTATGCGCTGGTTCAGGCAGCAGGGCTGGCAGGTCGATTATGCATCCGCGGGGGAAGAGGCCGTAAACGACTGCGATAACCAGTACACAATCCACATGGCCCGCAGTCCCTTTAACCTGAGCAATCTTAGGGCCTACCGGGAGCTGAAAACCCTTCTGACAAATGATTATGATATTATTCACTGCCACACGCCGATGGGCGCCTGCCTGGCGCGTCTTGCAGCCCGAAAGGGCAGGGCAAGGGTTATATATACCGCCCACGGCTTCCATTTTTTCAATGGAGCGCCGCTTCTGAACTGGCTGGTGTTCTATCCCATCGAAAAATACCTGTCGAAGTATACCGACTGTCTTGTAACCATAAACGAGGAGGATTACTATCTTGCGAACAGGAAATTCAAGATGCAGACGGCTGTTTCATATTGACGGTATTGGCGTTGATCTAAATCGATTTCATCCGGTCCCCCTGGCGGAAAAAAACCGGCTCCGCGAATCCCTTGGGCTTCGGGATACGGATTTTGTTATTCTGTACACGGCGGAGTTTATTCCCCGTAAAAACCACCTGTTTTTGCTGCGGGAAATCCCCGTGCTGCGGCAATCTATACCGGAGCTGCACATACTTTTTGCCGGAAAAGGCGAGTTGCTGGAATCCTGCAGGGAAAGCGCCGCCGAACTCCGGGTGGCGGAGATTGTTCATTTCCTTGGGTACCGTGATGATGTAGAACTGCTCTGCCAGATGGCGGATCTTCATGTTTCGCCCAGCAGACAGGAAGGTCTTGCGGTAAGCAACATTGAGGCAATGGCATCCGGTTTACCCCTGGTATGTTCAAGAATACGGGGGGCCGTCGATGTTATAATCGAGGGACGGAACGGTTTATTTTTTGAACTGAACGACCCGGCTAAAATGGTCAAAACAATTCTTACCCTGTATAAAACCCCAGAATTACGGGAAACTATCGCCCGGATTAACGTAACGGACGCAAAGAAATTTTCGGTAGATACCGCCATGGAAAAGATGGCGGACATTTATAAACAGTTCATGTAACGGCTGCCTTCACAGGCTTTCAATCGTCTTGATGTCTAAACCCGTTATATCCGCAATCTCATCCGGGTCATAGCCCCGGCCTTTCAGCTTCCTGCCAACCGCTGCAGCCTTGGTTTGTTCCCCCTCTTCCCTTCCCTCCCTCCGGGCTCCGTTCATCCCACTCGTCCAGTCGGACGCCGCCTTCTCATACTCCTCATACGCCCTCAGTAACCCGGGATCCCTCAGTATCATCCCCAGCTTCTCCTCCGCTAACCCTATCGCTCCGTCCATCTTCACCACCTCCTCCACCAGCTCCTCCGGGCTGTACTCGTCAAAATACGCCAGCCACCGCTCTAACGCTTCATCCAAATTATGCGATCCCACCTTCCGAAACTTCACCATGTCTAAAAAATGAATCTCAAAGGCATCCGTCAACAGCACTTCCTTGTTCCGGTCCTCCCACAGGTGATAACTCGTGTGATAATCCTCTATCGAAAACAGGGAATAGTCGACGATGTTCACCGTGATAACCGGAACCAGTTCGCTATAGTCCTCCCCGGATTTGAAATCCCCCGTGTACTTCCGGCTCCAGTAATACAGGCTCCGTTTCTCGATGTTATAGTTGTTCTTGATCTGGACTTCTACGTTGACCTTGGTCCCATCCCGGAGTTTTCCCAAGACATCGAGTTTACCGGACTTGCCTCCGGCAATTTCGGCTGGCAGGTCCTTTGCCTCGATAATCTCTACGGATTCCAGGTTTCCCTTGCCGGTCCGTTCCATGGTAGCGTTGAGGAAGGCCAGGAGCTGGGGTTCATCGCCTTTTTCCCCGAAGGTTTTTTGGAAGGCGAAATCGTTAAGGACATTCAGGCGTTTTGGCATAGTCATCCCCTTGTTTACTATAGGCTGCTACCGGTTTTTTTTGCAATTGAGGGATATGAGTGGGTCTGGTATGTGGTATCTGGCCCCCCCTTCCGTATCCGGCACTGAATTTTCCGGCAGGATCGGTTACTTTATACCAGCATTACCACTTGTCAAAGGTACAAGAACCGGGTATTGTATTAGAGTATTCCGATAGAATATCTATGAAATATCCGGGGCTGTTGTTTAAGGAGGAAAGCATGGGCCCCCTGGGGCTGTTTTCGGCAGTAAAAAGTACGGCTGGTGCGGTTGCTTTTTCGGATACCGGGTTTGGCGGCAAGGCCGCGGGAGAGCCCCTTTTTATCACCCTGAACGGGATTTCCAAGCGTTACGGCACGGTTACGGCCCTGACCGGGCTGGATCTGGTCATTCCGCCGGGGAGCATCTTCGGTATTATCGGCAAGAGCGGGGCCGGCAAGTCCACGCTGCTGCGGATCATGAGTCTTCTGGAAAGTCCCGATTCGGGGCAGGTGTACTACGGCCAGGAACGGGTCGATACTCTGCGGGGGGCGGCGTTGCGGGAACGGCAGCGGAACATGGGGATGATCTTTCAGAATTTTAACCTTATGGCTTCCCGGAATGTTTCGGGAAACATTGCCTATCCGCTGGAGATTGCGGGACTGCATAAAAAGCAGATCCATGAACGGGTGGAGGAACTGTTGGAACTGGTGGACATTACCGACAAGCGGAGGTCCCGGCTGCGGGAGCTTTCCGGCGGTCAAAAGCAGCGGGTGGCGATTGCCCGGGCCCTGGCCGTCAACCCGCAGGTTCTGTTTTGCGATGAGGCAACCAGCGCCCTGGACCCGCTGACCACCAGGTCTATCCTTTCCCTGATCCGGGAATTGCAGAGGAAACTTTCTATTACCGTGGTGCTGATTACCCACCAGATGGAGGTAATCCGCGCCATCTGTGAGGAAGTGGCCGTTCTTGATGCCGGACGGGTAGCGGAACGGGGAACCGTGCGGGATCTGTTCGCCAATCCCCGCTCCGCGGCAGCCCGGGAGATGCTCCACGGCGGCAATGAGCCGTGGACCGCGGAAAGGATCGATATCAACAAGAGTGATAGCACTGGGATCGACAGCGATAGGAGCGATAGCAATGAATAGGACCCAGTTCATGGGGATTCTGGCCCTGCTTCCCCAGGCAACCCTGGAAACAGTACACATGACCTTTTTTTCTACCGTTATCGCGATAATTCTGGGTTTTCCGCTGGGGGCCGTTCTTTACTGCACCTCCCCGGTGGGGCTTTTCCCGCGGCGGCTGCTTTACAACACCCTTTCCCGAATCGTTAATATCCTGCGGTCATTGCCTTTCATCATCCTGATGATACTGCTTATCCCCCTGTCCCGGCTGATTGTGGGGACCAGCATCGGCCCCACTGCCGTTATCGTGCCGCTGTCCATTGCCGCGGCCCCCTTTGTGGCCCGTATTGCCGAATCTGCCCTGCAGGAAGTGGACGCCGGGGTACTCCTGGCGGCCCGGGCTATGGGATCGACCAATTTTCAGATCATCCGCAAGGTACTTATCCCGGAGACCCTGCCCTCCCTCATCTCCGGCCTGGCCCTGACCATCATCAACCTTATCGGTTATTCCGCTATGGCAGGGGCTATCGGCGGAGGCGGGCTGGGGACCCTGGCCATTAACTATGGTTATTACCGCTTTCGTACCGATGTTACCATTGCTGCGGTAATCGTCATCCTTCTCCTGGTAGAGTTGGTACAGTTTGCAGGTACGGCCATAAGCCGGGCCCTGCTCTCCGGGCGATAGCGGGTAGCGGGCGGCCCGATAAAACATGGTTCTAACCCGCTTTAGCGGGATTAAATAATATCTGCCAGGAATAATCTTGCTGGCAGGCATCCTTAGAGGAGGATAAGATGAACAAAGCAACCGTAAAGCTGCTCCTGTTGGCAGCCCTGGTTCTTGCCCTGGTATCGCCGGTTTTTGCCCGGGGCAGGAGTAGCAGCAGCGCCGGGGCAGAGGCTCCGTCAACCCTGGTGGTGGGGGCCAACGCGAATCCCCATGCCATCCTGCTGAATTTGATAAAGCCGGATCTGGCGGCCCAGGGCATTGACCTGCGGGTTATCGAATTTGCCGATTACCTTGTCCCCAACTCGGCGCTGATCGCCGGGGATCTGGACGCCAACTTCTTCCAGCACCTCCCCTACCTGGAAGCCAACCCCGCATGGAGCGCCGCCCTGGTCAGCGCCTTTGGGGTCCACGTGGAACCCTTTGGACTCTACTCCGATAAAATCAAGAGCATTGCCGATCTTCGGGACGGTTCCACCATCGCCATCCCCAACGATCCCACCAACGGGGGCCGGGCCCTGCTCCTGCTCCAGGTCAACGGCCTTATCACCCTTAGAAGCGGCGCGGGAATCACCGCCACCCCCCTGGACATTGCGGAGAATCCCAAGAATCTGCGTTTCCGGGAAATCGAAGCCGCCCAGCTTCCCCGGGCCTTGGCCGATGTGGACGCGGCAACCATCAACGGCAACTACGCTTTGGAAGCGGGGCTTAACCCCACACAGGACTCCCTTATCATCGAAGGCGCCCAGTCCCCCTACGTCAACATCGTCGTAGTCCGCCGGGGAACCGAGCAGGACCCCCGTATCCTGGCCCTGGAAAGGGCCCTGTGTTCCCAAAAAGTCAAGGATTATGTCGCCGCCAACTATACCGACGGCAGTGTCGTAACCATATTCTAGCAGCCCGTTCTGTTTTTGAGGGGGGGCCTGCTACCACGGACAATAAGTGCGTAGCCTCGCATACGATCTGGCCCCCCCTTCGTCCGGGCCCCGCCTTGCGGGTCCCGGCCTACCCCCCAGCCCGGCCGCCCGCTTCGCGGGCGGCCGGTGGTTACAGCGCTGACCGCGGCGCATACGGCGGCCTAACGGCCGCCTCCCTTCATTGTGATAAAATTCCGTGATTAAAATCCCTGTGCGTTTATCCTGCCTGCAAA
>JAISFT010000017.1 GCA_031263435.1 Treponema sp.
GTTCCCCGCTCCCTGGTGGACCCCGATCTGACGGTGGCCCGGGGCGCGGCGATTCAGGCGGGGATTATCGAAGGCAGCATCAACCATGACGATCTGGTGCTTACCGATGTCTGCCCCTACACCCTGGGGACCGCTCCCCTGCAGCACGGCTTGTTCGGCAGCCGGCAGGTCTTCGATCCCCTTATCCCGCGGAACACCACGATCCCCACGGAAAAAGTGAAAATCTACACGACCGTCGTCGATTACCAGACCAGTGTAGTCATTGACGTGTTCCAGGGGGAGTCCTCGAACCCGGAAAACAACGAACGGCTTGGCGAGGTCCGGCTTAGCGAAATTCCCCCCGCCCCAAAGGGAAAAGAGCAGATAGAGGTAACCTTTAGCTATGACATGAACGGCATACTCCAGGTAAAGGCAAGCGTGGTTTCCACCGGCAACGCGGTTTCCGCGGAAATCAGCACCACCGGGGTAAAGGCCAAGCCCCTTTTGGATCTGTCGAAATGGGAGCAGGCGGAGGGGGCGCGGCAGCTCCGTCCCCTGATACGCAAGGCGGAAAAATGTATCGCCGCGGGTAAGGATATAGGCGGAGACGTAGAGACCTTCGTACAGCGCATCAAAGAGGCGCTTCTGCTGCAAAACACGGAACAGATCGATGAACTGCGGGAGGGACTCCTGACCATGCTCGACGTCGTGGAAAAATTGGATAAAATACAGTGACCGGTTCCGAAGCGGTATGTTCCGAAACGATAGCCCGGCGCTGTTACCGGCTGGGGCTTGGAGCGGCAAAACGGCGGGATCTGGAGGCCGCCCTTAACTACGCGTCCCTTGCCCGTTCCCTGGACCCCGGTCATGAAGGCGCGGAGCGGCTTGCGGAGATCTGCCGCCGGGAACTTGGCGGGACGGATGACCCGGGGGAACCGGCGCTGGAAGGGCTTATGCCCCTCATAAGGCAGAAGAAGTGGAAAGCCGCGGCAGTGGAGGCAAAACGGCTTCCCCATCAAAGCGTATGGCTCCTTACTGTACAGGGCTGCCTGTGGGCCCTGGCGAAACGTTATGATCCCGCGATCGGCTGTTTTGCCGGGGCCCTGGCAAGGGATCGCGGGAACCTGCTGGCCGCAAATGCCCTGGCCGAACTTAATCGGCGGCGGAAGTTTTTGGGGAGGTTATTTTGCTTCTCTTTAACGAAGTAAAAAAGAGTTACTACGATACCCTGGGGATTCCGAAAACCGCCGGGGATGATGAGATAAAGCGGGCGTACTTCAGCATGGTACGCAAGTACCAGCCCGACCGCTCCCCCGGAGAATTCAAGGAGATCCGGGCCGCCTACGAAACCCTCAGCGACAAGAAAAAACGCTCCGAATACGATGCCATCGGCAAGCTGCCCTCTTCCGTCGCGCCCCTTTTCCACGAGGCCCAGCGGCTTGACCATTTCGGCAGAAACGACAAGGCAGCGGAACTGTACCAGATGATTCTGAAAAAGCATCCCGAATTGGACAGTGTACGGGAGCAATACGCCAAGTCCCTCTCGGAGGACGACAAAACAGGCAAGGCCGCTGAGGCGTGGGAAGAACTCTGCCGCAGACAGCCCCAAAACCCCCATTACGCAAGGAAACTGGGCCAGACTTATCTTGAACGGGGCTGGCACAAGAAGGCCCTGGCAGAAATAGAACGCGCCATTGAGCTGGACCGCAGTTCCATTGACAGTTGGACATTGCTGACTACCTGTCGTTTCATAAACATGAAACACAATCCGAATATATGGGACGAAATGGAAAAAATTTCCCAGGAAGCTGTTGATGCGGTCAAAACAGTCAAAACAGACGAATGGAAAAAAATTATCCTCTATTCCCATCTGTTCATAGCCAGCGGCATTAAGAAAATCAACGAGGCCAGGGATGCTTTGCGGGAAATAATCCGGCTGGTCCGCGAAAACAGCAGGGATGGCCGGGAAGAAGGTCAACAGTCCCTGCAGGAAATATTTCTGTTTATTCCCAGCGGAAGCCTTGCGAAGGTTTACCTTGAATTAAAGGAGCTGGTAGATCTGGTTTCGGATAAGAATGATAGACTTTTCCGGAACAAACTCAACGATATAAAGCTGAGCTTCGAAATTGAAGGTCTGGAGAAAAAGGGGTTTCACGAAATTTTCTACGATCTTTTCAGCATGTTAAAAGCCGATTCTGAAGACGACTATGATGAAATGGAGGTCCTCGCAATAGAGTATCACCTTCTTAAAGAAAAAAGTGCTTTTGCCCCCCAGATAAGGCGCCTGAAAGAGGAGTTCCCCGAACTCTACGCCCTTCACAGTTCATTTTTTAGTGAGGCGCTCCGTACCCGCGACCCGGACAAGATGATGTACCAGCGCGCAAAGAAGATCGCCAAGCTAAAACGTGAAACCGGGTTTGACGATGAAGACCCGGAAGACGAAGAATTCATCCAGCAGACCGTCCGCCGCGACCAGCCCAAGGTGGGCCGCAACGATCCCTGCCCCTGCGGCAGCGGCAAGAAATACAAACGATGCTGCGGGCGCTAATGCCCCAGGACCGTAAGAATCTCCCCAATGTACATGCGGTGGTAGTCCGTGCCGTTGTAGGATTTCTCGATAAGCGGAGCATCCAAAAAGCAGCGGGGATCAAAATCGTGGACGTAGAGCTTGCGGCAGACAATGATGTCCCGGGCCTCCTGAAAGCCGATGGCCCCCGCGGCCCTGCCCTCCGCAATATCAGCGCCGAAGATCAGCGGCCTTAGACCGGTCCTGGCGGCCTTGTCGTAGTCCCGGCCGGAGTTGGAACCAATAAAATTCAGGGCCTCCCGGTGGCTTTCATCAAAAAAAGACAGGGTAAAAAGCTGGTTGTTGTTGGCAAATTCAAAGGTCCGCCGGCTGGGACGGATAAACATAAAGGCCACATCCCGGCCCCAGAGAACCCCCAGACCGCCCCAGCTTGCGGTCATCGTGTTCCAGTCCCCGCCGCCATCCGCCCCGGCATTTCCGGCGCTGATCAACATCCATTCACGGCCAATACGGTCCGAAGGGGAACCGGTAAAATCCCGGACAGGCCGCTCCCGCCAGTCAGTCCCCGCAGGGCAAAGCTGCTTCTGTTTCATCACCGCTCCCTTATCAAAGCCCCAGGAG
>JAISFT010000064.1 GCA_031263435.1 Treponema sp.
TAATCTTGCATCGTTTTCATAATCCAATAAAATCTAAGCCATTGACCGTAGTAATGACAATATGGGCAGCGTCTACCGGGTGGGATTCCGGAACAGCTTTTTCTCGAATGTAAAGCGCCGCAAGCCGGGTTGCTTCGTCGGTTTCGTGAAGAAGCTTGACCGAATAATCATGACGCGGGGGTGCCTGGCACCGGATTCCCTTCACCGGCACGGGAGACGCACAAATTGATCTTACAGGGGGAAATAACGATAATATCCAAATGCATGAATTGAAGGGTTTCTTTTTATGAAAACGTCAGCCGCAAAGCCGAAAAATCAGAGTGTACAACAGATCCAATGGCAAACCTCTGAGCGACGTCTTGCCAAAAACAGGGAAGCCTCGGAAACCGCTATAAAACGGGAATACCCTAATGAGAGATTCCTTTCTACAACCGCCCAACTACAAGCGGTCAATAAATGGACAAAAAATCTGATACTTCCTAAGAATGTTCATTTAGCTGCGTCCAGGATTCCCAGGGTGAAAATCCAGGGTGAAATTTTGGAAAAAGAGCTTCGACAAGCTGGCATCCTTTCCAATCTTGGAAATTCAGTTTACCTCACCCCTGAACCCGGTAAATATAAACAGCGGGTTACCGATGCTATTGTCAATGGGGTTCATTTTGAATTCAGAAACATCACCGGCAAAAGCCGCCAAGTGGAGCAGGAATTTAGCGAGGCAAAGATAAAAGACAAAAATGTCCATGTCTATTTGAATGTCGAATCAGATATCAGTAAAAACGAAGTCCGGCGCCGGATTGGGCTGGTTTTGAACCGGCACGATGATTATAGCGGGACAATTATCGTATCCATCAAGGGGGAGAAGACCTATTTTTGGGATTCCGGTAGTTTTAGACGAAAAAAATCCCTGCCTTGCGGCAGGGCGGCTAGCCACGACGTAACTTAATACTAACCGCAGCTAAGTTAAATATACCCCCGGATGGAGAGAAAGTCAATACGTACGTCGTTCTGTGCCTGCGAAACCCGGCGAAAAGCCCTCCCCACACCGGCCCTTACAGCCCTCCCCGGCGGAGGCGAAAGCCGAAGGCTTTCGCCCGCGCAAGGGATAGAAGCGGAAATACCGCAGACCCCCAAAAAGGTGCCAGCGCCATTCTGGCGGCGTCATTCTGGCGACACCTTTTTGGGGGGTCGAGGAATTGAAGCGGAAAGCCCGGTCCCCGCCGCAGGCGGGGATGCGCCCAAAATAACGATGGCCTGAATTACTCTGGTCTGTCACGGAGGCCCCGGCGGATGATAAAGTAGAGTCCTGCGGATAAAACGGCGAAGATAGTATAACTGCCGTAAAGGGCGGGGTAGCCGAAGTACTCTACGATAAAGCCCCCCAGGATGTTTCCCAGCAGGGTGGGGAGGCCGGTACCCAGGGAGAGGTACAGGGTCATTCCCGTGGCCCGGTGTTCCGGGGGGACATGGGCGCTGATGAAGGTTACTGCTGCGGGGTGGAAGAGGCCGTAACAGAGTGAGTGGAGAAGCTGCGCTGCTACGACTGCGGGGGGGTAGGGGAGGAAGGTGTAGATGAGGAGCCGCAGGATCAGTGCATAACCGGTAAGGTACATGACTCGCAGGGGGCTTTTGAAGTAACGGATGATCCGCCGGGAAAAAAAGATGAGTGGTGTTTCTGCTGCTGCTGCAAGGGCCCAGACCAGTCCCACTGCGTCCCAATGGACGTACTCCGTAACATAAAGGGAAATGAAGGAAAGGGCCGGGGACATGGCGATCCGGTTTAGGGCGATCATGATGAGGCCCAGGATAAGGAGGGGGTTCCGAATCCACCGGGTGGGCGGGCTGCCGGCTGCGGCCGCGGGGCGCCGGGGTCCCTGGGCGCTCAAACGCGCGGGCAGGGCGAGGACGAATATCAGGGCGATGGAGGACATGATGGTGATCCAGATCCCGATGTTGAGGGAACTGTTCCTGGGCAAAAACGGAAACCACTGGAGGAAAAGTACTGCGGCAATAAAAGCCATGGAACTAAAGGAGCGGATCTTTCCGTAGTTACCCTCCTTCCCCGCGGCCAGGGTGGTCATGGCCTCCATCAGGGGGAGGCTGGACTTGGCGCCTACGGCCAGGATGCAGAGCAGCAGGGCGCTGAGTACCGGGCTGCCGGTCCTTGCCAGGGGGAGGCCGGGGAGCAGCATGAGGATAACGCAGATAAGGAGTCCCGGTTTGTAGCGGCCCCAGCGATCCACCAGCCGGCCCAGGACGAAGGGGCCGGCGATTCCCGCGGCCTCAAAAATACCCAGCAGAAGGCCGACCATGGACGGGCTGTAACCCAGGCCCCGCACCAGCATGGAAAGGTAGGGGGAAATGACAGCGATGGCGGTGTAGATGGCCATGAAGGTGGGGATAATGTAGAAATAGGGGGAGTCTGCGGCCTTTCCGTGGTTCTTCATATAGATGGGGCGGAGTATAGCCCTCTTTTCCGTCCGGTACAATGCGGCGCATTGCATGTGGCGCATGTTATGCGGCGCATATTATGCGGTGTGTTATGCGGCGGTCCTCTGGCGGTTCTGCTGCTTCCCATAGTAAACTTCTGTTCCAGGAGGATCTATGTCTGATACAGGAAATCCCTGGCAAAGTCCGGATACGGAAGCGACGGCGCTTGAAGCCGAGTCCCGGAAAGTTCTGACGCCGCTCATGGTTCATTACCTTAAGGGGGCATCCCCTTGGATTCGCTTTATGGGCGTTCTTAGTTATATTGGGGCGGCCTTGCTTGTGCTGACGGGGATTATTTTTATCGTGATGATGGTAAGGGGCAGTTCCCTGTTCAACACCGGTTTTTTTAATGCTGCGTCCGTGGCCTATATGGGCGGTATCTACCTGGTCATGGGGGCGCTGGCCTTTTTCCCCGCCCATTTTACCTACAGCTTTGGGGCGAAGATCCGTCATTACCTGTTGGGTGATGGGGAAAAGGATCTGGAGGAGGCATTGCGGAACAACCGGGCCCTGTGGAAGTTTAACGGGATTCTGGTTATTGTATGTCTGTCCTTTTCCCTGCTGATACTTATCGTTTCTGTGGCTACCGTGTTTGCATCGGCATTTTAGCTGATGAAGAGTCCCGGTCCGGCGTTCCGTCCTGTTCCGCCCCCCCGTACCGAATCCGTTGATTCGACCCTTGTCGTGGAGACCCCGGAGGGAATTGAATTTATCCTTTTCCCCGCGGGGCCCGCAATTCGTTCCTGTGCCTGGGGAATCGATCAGATAATCCAGTGGATTTTTATTATTATTGTCATTGTGGTATCGCAACTGTTGGAGCGTATCGGCGGAGCCTGGATGCTGTTACTCATGCTTTTCGGCATTGAATGGTTTTATCATATCATGTGGGAGACCTTTGGCCGGGGCCAGAGTCCGGGGAAACGGCTTTTGGGAATCCGGGTGGTCCGGGGCGACGGATCCCCGGTAAATCCCGGCGCTTCGTTTCTGCGGAACCTGCTTCGTTTTGCGGATACCTTTTTGTTCCTCTGCCCTATTGCGCTGGTAACGATGCTGTTGAGCCGGGGCTACCGCCGTCTTGGGGACTGGGCCGCCGATACGCTGGTGGTGTATACCCCCCGGTCCCTGGCTGTTCCGGGAAAGGGTCCGGGCCGGGGTATGGAAACCCGGGCGGAGACGGCGGGGCTGGCAGCGGGGACTCTGGATGCCGGGCCGGTCTTGCTGAGCGGTGAAGAAAAGCAGGGTATTCTGATGTTTGCCCGGCGTTATACCCTGTTGGGCAGGGCCCGGGCGGAAGAGATTGCCCTGCCCTATGCAAAAGCCCTGCGGGGGGACGACGATTCTGAAGTTGCTGCCGCAGCTCCGGGGGCCGCTGCGGATTATCTTTTGAATCTGGGCCGGAGGATTTCGGGGGAATGACGGAACACAGTTTTGTTATCCGGCGGGATAAATTCTGGCGGGAATTTGCCGAAACCCTGGGCAGTCCCCGTCTGATGCAGGAGCGGGCCGGCCGTTTTCCCCAGGATTTCCGGGAGGTCTCCCAGGACCTGAATACTGCCAGGGCCCACAGCTTTGATCCGGTCCTTATTGAACGGCTGAACCGTATGGTTTTGGAGGGGCATCAGCGGCTTTACAACCGCGGGGATCTTTCCCCCGGACCCCTTTTCCGCTTTGTTGTCCGGACTTTTCCCCGGGCGGTACGGACGCACCGGCGGGGTATCGGCGCCGCCTGCCTGATTTTTTACGGTCTGGCTTTGTTTTTTACCCTGCTCTGCTTTCGTTTTCCCGAAGCGGCCTACCAGATTCTGTCGGAATCCCAGATAAAGTCCCTGGAGGAGATGTACTCCCCGGCGAGCGCCCATTATCTGGCGCCCCGGGGCTTTTCCGGGGATGCGGATATGTTCGGGTTCTATATTTACAACAATGTTTCCATCGCGTTTCGAACCTTTGCGGGGGGTATTCTGGGGGGGCTGGGGAGTCTGTTTATTCTGGCCTATAACGCCCTGTCCCTGGGAACTATGGCGGGCTACCTTATCAACCGGGGACTTAAAGAGACTTTTTTCTCTTTTATCATTGGTCATTCCAGTTTTGAACTTACGGCCATCGTTATTTCCGCCTACGCGGGGCTGCTCCTGGGCTACCGCTTTTTTATAAGCGCCGGTCTCAGCAGGGGCGCCTCGGTCAGGCGGGCGGGGCGGGAGGCCCTTCCCCTTATCGCCGGCGCCGCGCTGATGCTGGTAATTGCCGCGGTCATAGAAGCCTTCTGGTCTTCCCGTTTTCAGGTGGAGGCCGATATTCGCTTTGCCGCCGGGGGCCTGGGCTGGGTTCTCCTTATCCTCTACTTTGCCCTTGCCGGGCGCGGCACAGGGGGGAGCCGCAGGAAAACTGTGCCGGCGGCCGGGGGCAAACCCCCATGCTGAACAGCGGGATTCTTGCCCTCCGGCGGAGGAGCCTCTGGGAAGCGGCGGACTCGGGCCTGCTCCTGTGGCGGCGGAATCTGGGCTATCTTATTCCCTTTTTTGCGCTTCCCTTTTGGATCTGCGCGTTTGCCCTTCTTTCTTTTAGTCTGTCAAAAACGGCCCCGCCCTCCGGTTCATTTGGTAATTTCCCGCTGCTCCGCGCCTGGTTCATCCTGTGGTGGCTCAACCCCCTGTTTGACCGCTTTATCCTCCATGTGGTTGCCGCCCGCTATTTTGAACCCCATTCCTCTTTCCCCGGCCTGTTTCGCGGCCTGGCGGGCAGCATCTGCCGCGGCCTGCCGGGGGATCTTCTCTGGCGGCGTTTCAGCCCCTGGCGGGCGGCGGTGATGCCCCTCAGAGTTCTTGAGCGGGCGGCGGTCCGAAGCAGGCGGACCGGGAAACGGCAGCGGGTGGTAAACCGGAAGCGGGCCCTGTCCGGCGGGGGGCTCCATTTTTGTATCTTCCTTACCGTCTGGTGCCCTCTGCTCCAGTGGATACTGATCGCGGGGGAGACCTTCTTTGTTTTTTTGATTTCCCAGCAGTTCAACCTGACTCTGCCGGGTTCCGGCAATCCCTTTGCGCTGGGGGGGCTCTACTATTACACCCTCTGGTGTGTGAATTATCTGGTGGTGGAAAGTCTGTACGTGTGCATGGGTTTTGGCCTTTACCTGAACAGCAGGGTGGAAGTAGAAGGCTGGGATATAGAGCTCCTGTTCCGGCAATTTGCGGGCCGCCGCCGGAAGGCCGGGTTCCCGGCCCTGCTGCTCTTTGCCCTGATACTGATCCTGCCCCATCCGCCGGGGATTTTTGCGCAGAGTCCCGTCCCCGATTCCGTGCCTGGCACCGGGCTTCTGCTTCCCCCGGTGGTGGGGGAATCCATGCCAGCGGAGAGTCTGCAGGAGATTCTGCAAAGCGACATGGGAGGCGAGCGGAAGGTCTGGAGTATCCGCTCCAAAGATCAAGACGAGGATACCGGCAGGAATAGTTTTATTTCCCGCTTTTCTTCCCCGCTTGCCTCGTTCCCCTGGCTGATTTTTTTCCGGGTTCTTCTGATCCTGGCCCTCGCTGCCCTGGCTCTGAGCTGCGGAATCTACGTGTACCGCCGGAGGCGCCTGGCCCTTGCGGCCAAACCGCCGGAAAGCCTTGTTTCTCCCCAAATTCCCGCGCCGGAATTGCTTCTGGAAGAGGCCGGCCGCGTCTACCGCCGGGGATTGGTCCGGGAAGCCTGGGCCCTTTGCTACCGGGCCTCCCTTGAGGCCCTGGCCCGGTACCGCCTGATCCGCTTTCCCCCCGGGGCCACCGAGTACCGCTGTCTGGCCCTGGTCCGCCACCATCAGGGGGGCCGGGACCCCGGCGGGGTGGACAGCTTTGCCGCGCTTATCCGCCATTGGGTGGCCCTTGCCTACGGCGGCGTTGAGCCCCCCGGTGGGGCCTTTGAGGAAGCCCTGGCCTGGGCTGGTTCCCTTAACAGACCGGGGGCCGTCCATGATTAGGGGCGGTTCAAAGGGGGGCTACTCAAAGGGAGGCTACTCAAAGGGAGGCTACTCAAAGGGAGGCTACGGGATTTTTTTTATGATCGCCGTCCTTGTCCTGGCCGCGCTGGTCATTTTCCTGATCAGCCGTTTTGAGCTATACGAGCGGACCGTCAGGGAGGGACCTTCGGCGGAACTGCGATCCAACACCTTCTACATTTTGGGCAGATGGCTTTCCGAAAACGGCCATCCTGTCCGTTTTTCCCCCCACTGGGCTGGCATAAACGATCTTGCCCCCCGGGAAGGGGGGCTTCTGCTTGCGGCGTCCTTTGTCGATTGGGACCGGGAGGGGGAATCCCTGCTGTCCTGGGTACGGGAGGGGGGCGCTCTGGTGGT
>JAISFT010000170.1 GCA_031263435.1 Treponema sp.
ACGATGATAAGGGTCTCCCCCGGATGGGCCTGGGCAAAGGCAACCGCCTCCTTAATCGCGTTATCCAGGGCCAGAACATCGTGGATGGCCGCCCCCGCGTCGTTGGCGTGGCAGGCCCAGTCAATCTTTCCCCCTTCAACCATCATGAAAAAGCCCTGGGGATTATCCAATAATTCAATTCCCTTGCGGGTATAGTCCGCCAGGGAAAGATCGTCCCCGGAGCGGTCCAGCTCGTAGGGCATGGAACCGGAGTCCTGGAGAATCGCGTTGACGGCCAGGACCTTGCCGACCCCGGGCCGCAGGGCGTTAAAGGCCCCCTTGTCATTAACGTATGTATAGCCCCGTTCCCCGGCCAGTTGTATCACGTCCCGCTGGTCCCGGTCCTTCCCCGTGGGCTGCAAGAGGCCGCCCCCCGCAAAGTACTCAAAATCGCTTTGTACCATCTGGACCGCGATATCGTAATAGTTGCTCCGGGAAGGAACCTTGGCAAAGAAGCCCGCTGGGGTAGCGTGGTCCAGCGTAACCGAACTGACGATCCCCACCTTCATCCCCGCATCATGGGCGTATTCGGCGATAGTTTTGTAGTTCTGCCGTTTCGCCGGGTCCATGTTGATAACCCCGCTCAGGGTCTTGTTCCCCGTGGCAATGGCGGTTATCGCGGAAGCCGAATCGGTAATAAAGGTCCCCGCGTCGTAGGTGGTGGTAAGCCCCGATACGGGGAACCTGGTAAAGTCCAGCCTGGTGATGCTGATATCCTTGGATGACCGGGCAGTGGCGTAGACCTCGGTAGAACTGATCTGCGCCATAGCCATACCGTCCCCGATAAACAGGAACACGTACTTCGCCTGCCCTTGCCGGGCTATGGCGTTGTTCTGCATCGAGCCGTCATCGGCCCTTCCCCTGGCGGACAGGGGCATCACCGTAAGCAGTACCATAAGACAAACCACAGCGCCGGCCAGGTGTGCGGAAACCATTTCCCGAATACTTACATGGTTCTTCATAAAATCCTCCTCAAAGGGTTTACTCGAAGATACCCCGCTGCTTGCGGGTTCTTCATTTGTTGAAATCAACATAAAAAAGGATTGTTAAGAACTGATAAAGGACCGGTAAATCTCCCGCAAAATGTTGTAGCGGCGCCGGTCCTGTGGTATAAGAAACCATGCGCATAGGCATTACAGTCCCGGACTCCATCGTAATGATCCTGGGTCTGGGAATTGTGATATTTTCGGCAGCCGTGGTTTACGGATCGAGCGGCGGCACCCCCCAGGTTATCCTTGAATCCGATGGCCGCCGTTGGGAATTTCCCCTGGATGCCGCGGAAACCATCGCCGTGTCCGGCCCCCTGGGCGATACTGTCATCGAAGTACGGGGAAATCAGGCGCGGATCACCGCATCTCCCTGTACGGGACAGAACTGCGTTGCCGCGGGGGCCATTCAGCATCATGGACAGTGGATTGCCTGCCTTCCCAACCGGGTAATGGTCTCCATACAGGCCGGGGAACCCCCAGGCGAAGGACCGGAGATTGACGCCGCCGTCTGGTAGAACAGAACCGGGCGCCGGCCGAACCGTGGTCCTGCTGGGCGCGCTGTGCCTCTTCCTTTCAACCCTGGAATACCTTATTCCCAAACCGCTGCCCTTCATACGGATTGGCCTTGCGAATCTTCCCCTCATGGCCGCCCTGGATCTGCTCTCTCCCCGGTATTTTATTCTGCTGGTCCTCATAAAAATTGCCGGGGCAGGAATTGTGGGCGGGACCTTTTTTTCCCATGTGTTCCTTTTTTCCCTTTCGGGAGGCATCGTTTCGGCCCTGGTGATGTACAGCCTAAGACGCATAAGCCCGGGACCTGCCGGAATGGCGCCATCCAATCACCGGCTAAGCCTGGCAGGTATCGGCATTGCAGGGTCCCTGTGTTCCAGCGGAATTCAACTGCTCCTGGCCCGCTTTCTGATCCTCGGCGGGGGGGTGCGTTACCTCATTCCCCCGTTCCTCGCCGTCTCCCTGATCACCGGCTGCGCCCTGGGACTCTTCTGTGAACAATTTTGCCGCCATTCCCGCTGGTACCGGGGGATCATACAAGCGCCGGATACCGAATCCACCGCCTCCACCCGGATCTCCCATCCCCTTCCCCTTCCCCAGACGCCGGAGAACCCGCGGGAGCAACAACGCAGACTGCGGCGGAATCGCTGGGATCAACGCTTTAATACATCGGAGCTGGCCGCCGCGGGATTCATTGCCCTGCTGTTGTTCCTGTTCAACCCCTCCACCTTGGGGCGCTCCCTGCAATTTTTGTTTTTCTGGTTCTGCGCCTGGGCTTCAGGCAGAAAAAACAACCCCCTTGTTACGCTCTCCGTCATCGCAGGGGTCACGCTGGTAAATCTCCTGGTTCCCTACGGCAGAGTATTGGCGGCAATCGGCCCCCTGCATATCACCAGCGGAAGCCTCCTTGACGGCCTCCAAAAGGGAATTACCCTGGAAGGACTACTCATGCTCTCCACTACAGTTATTCGCAGCAAACCCCGCCCCGGCACTCCGGCCCTAAAAACAGGCAGCCCCACAAGCGCCGGGCCCGTCCACCCCGGCATCTTCAGCCCGGTCATTGCATTTGGACATTTTCTGGGGGAGTCCCTGTCGGTTTTTGGGGTCCTGCGCGACGGCAAAGGCCGGATTCGGCCCGGACACATCATCGAAGACGTGGACAATCTACTCCTGGCCCTGAACAAAACCCCCGTTCCCACACAGACCATAGAAAGCGGCAACGCCCCTCCCTCAGGGCAGAACAACACCCATCCGCCAAGTGGCCGCCTATGGCTTGCCCTGGGACTACTCATAACAGCCGCCCTTACCCTGCTGCCCGGAATCTTGAATATCGCATAGAAAAGGGGGAGCACTGCTGATGTAAAGGGTAAACCAATCTTACCCCGTAACAAGCCTTTTTTGACGCTGCTCCCCCTCGCTCCATAAAAACGCTTGCTTTTTTCCAACACGGAGTTTTGCGGAACCGCAAAACTCCGAAAATAACAAGTACGCAAGCGTTTGTTATTCCGCTACCCCCACTTGTTTTCTCAGGGACATTATGCGTTGTATGGCGTATAAATTAAGGAACGGCGCATTCCATACTAAAAACCATAAAGGGAGGTCAAAAATGAAAAAATTTGTTTATCCGGCAATTTTTCAAAAAGAGGAAGACGGCGGTTATTCCGTGTATTTCGCTGACATTGACGGAGCAGTTACCTGCGGCGACAATTTGGAGGACGCTGTGTATATGGCGGAGGATTGTTTGGGTATTTGGATATACGATTATAAACAAAATAAAAAAACATTGCCAAAACCAAGCGATATAAAAGCGATTAAGTGCGGCGCAAATCAATTTGTTTCATTGGTGGCACTTGATTATGCCGACTATATCCGCCGAACTGAAACAAAACCTGTGCGTAAGACCTTGTATATACCACGCAATCTTAATGACCAAGCGGAGAGTATCGGCATAAACTTTTCACAAGTATTAAGGACTGCCCTTGAAAATCAATTAGCAAATACAAATCGGTCCCCATAAATCCTTTAATGTGGAGCTTTTCCCAAAAATTGAAGTTTTGGGAAAAGCCTCTGTGATTTCTTTTTATCCAAACCCCTGCCTTGGGGATGTGCCCAAAATTCCTATGCGTTTATCCTGCAGAGCCGGAGAAAAGCGTTTGCTTTTGTAGAAAGCTGCGAATTCTCTCTGTGATTGCTGTGGTGGGGGAGTGTGGGGGCCGGGGTAAGCCTCCGGGAAAACATTTGGAATTCCCTGCCGGAGCGTATCGTAGATACGACGTATCGGAGATAGCGGAGGCAGACTCTACAAGCAGTTCCCCGGGATTTTTCCCAGCCCCGCATACACATATGGGATGGGTCGAGGAATTGAAGCGGAAAGCCCGGTCCCCCGCCGGAGGCGGGGGATGCGCCCAGAATAGGGACTTAAAGATCCATCACAGGATCTGTTCGTCGATGGGTTTGCCGGAAGGGACCATGGGGAGGACCTTCTCGTCCTTGTCGATGATGACGTCGATAAGGGCGGTTCTGCCGGCGGCCAGATCCTCCAGGGCTTTGTCCAGGGCGGCGCTGAAGCCCCGGCGGTCCTCGGCGCGGTAGCCGGAAACGCCGTAGGCCTCCGCCAGTTTCACGAAGTCGGGGGA
>JAISFT010000267.1 GCA_031263435.1 Treponema sp.
TGTGGTCCTACGGACTCCCTGCGGGACCGGGGCATAGCCCCAAAAAATGCTTGTAGAGTCTGCCTCCGCTATTTTCAATACGCTCCGGCTAAAAGCCGACGGCAAAGAATTCCAAATATTTTTCCGGGCTATGCCCCGGTCCCGCAGTACACACATGGGTAGGTCGATCTTTACGGCCGGGGATCTACTTTTGAGAGTAAGAAAGCAGGTCAGGTTTGGCCGGGGGTCGAGGAATTGAAGCGGATAGCCCGGTCCCCGGTTCTGCGGAAGAGTCCGAAGGACCCCGCAGAACCGGGGATGCGCCCAAAATAAAACAACCCGCGGACCTGGAACTCCGCGGGCTGACCTTTACAACCGGCTTATGCCAGAGGCGCCGGACGGGTACAGGTGCTTTTTACATTGTAGTAAGTTCCGCCGGCGGAGGCGTCGTGGAAACCGTGCATAATGTCCAGCACATGGTAGGCCAGATCGCCGTTGGCCCGGTGGGGCCTTCCTTCCACAATGGCTTCCGCCATGTCGGTAAGCCCCAGGCCCCGGCTGTTATCGGGGTAGTTTTTAAGGAGGGGGATCTGGGACCACTGCTCTTCCCGGAAGCGCTTAACGTAGACCGGACCGCCGAAGGTGTTGGGATCGGGCACCCGCAGGGTCCCCTCGCTGCCGTAAATCTCGATGCAGGGCAGGGTATGGGAATACACATCAAAGCTGGTGATGATGGTTCCTACCGCGCCGTTGGCAAAATCCATGACCCCGGCAATATGTGTGGGAACCTCCACGTTGATGACCTTGCCGTTCAGGGGCTCGCTGGTAATAGTCCGGGTATTAAAAGTTTTCCTGGCGGAACCTGACACACGGACCACCGGACCGATAAGGTTTACCAGCGCGGTAAGGTAATAGGGGCCCATATCGAACATAGGACCGCCGCCCTTCTTGTAGTAAAATTCCGGCCCCGGATGCCAATTCTCGTGTCCCCGGCCCACCATAAAGGCCGTTACCGCCACCGGCTCGCCTATCCAGCCGTCATCCAGAAGCTTGCGGCAGGTCTGGATCCCCGCTCCCAGGAAGGTATCCGGCGCATTGCCGACCCGGAGATTCTTCTCCCCGGCAATGCGGAGCACCTCCCGGGCCTCGTCCCGCTCGGCGCAGATGGGTTTTTCCGTGTAGATATGCTTCCCCGCCTTTACCGTTGCCAGGGAAACCCCGTAATGGTTGTAGGGCTCGGTAATGTTGAGGACAATGTCCACATCCGGACTGTTGATAAGATCTTCGGTTTTCTTGATATGGGGAATTCCGTAATCGGCATTGGCCTTGGCCGCGCGCTCGTGGATAAGATCGGTTACGGCAGTAACCTTTACCCGCTTCCCGAACATGCCGTTAAGATTCTTAAGATAAATACCGCTTATGTTCCCAACCCCGACAATGCCAATTCTCTGTACACTCACCATGATCCTCCTGACTTGAAATTAGAACATCTTTTTGTCGCTGGTCCAATCGGTTACCGAAAGACCCTTTTCAACAGCAATACGCTTGCCCGCCGCGGCCCACAGGAGACCCCGTTTCATCAGCTCCCAGGCTTCGGGAACATTGAACACATCATCGTGGTGTCCCAGGGCATTGTAGAAAACCCTGCCGTAACCCCAGCGCCGGGTCCAAACCTGGGGCACGTCCACTTCGCCGTTGGCCGAGTGGTACCAGTGGGCCACAGGAAAACGGGTCGTGGCCAGAACCTCGTTGGCGGGGTCCACATGGAGATAGTACTGCTCGGAGCTTACCTCAAAATCCCTTATCCCCTCGGTAATAGGGTTGGATTTACTTACGATGTTGACCTTGTACTTGGTGCCGTCCCCGCCCGGATGGGAAACCCAGTTAGCCCCGGTAAGAAACTGATAATCGGTACTCAGCCTGAAGGCATCGCACATGCCGCCGTGGTTGCCCGCTATCCCCACCCCGGAACCGACAGCCTCCAGCAGGGGGGCGAATTTCGGCGCCGGATCGGCGCTCATGGTCCATACGGGAATAAACAGATCCAGACTTTTGAGCAGATCCAGGTCATTCAGAATTTCCAGGGTTTCTTCGATTGTAACCTCGTAGCCTTCCGACTCGAGGAACTTCTTGAAACGCTGACTCACCAGTTTGGGCTCGTGCCCGTCCCAGCCGCCGCAGAGAATCAATACCTTACCCGCCATACAACACCTCTCCAAATGATTTTATAAAGAATTATACTCCCTGTTTTTGTAAAATACTAGCAAATGACAAACGGCAGCAGTAATTCAACATTACAAAGATTTTTTTAAAATTTGGGCGCATTTCCGGCGCTGTCCCTCCGGGAGGCCCCGAAAGGACAGCGCCGGAAACCGGGCTTTGCGGGGTTCCGCTTCGCTCCATTCCCTCCGCTTTGGCAGCCTCCCGGCTGCCACGCTTCGGGAACGGGGCTGTCCTATTGGACAGCCCCGCCCCTCCAATCCCTTGCGCGGGCCAAAAACCGGCATCCCTGCCGGTTTTTGGCCTTGGGAGTTTGGGGTTTTACTTCACAAAACCCGGGAAATTGTTGACGCCGGCCTCCGTGCCGGCCATCCATGCAGGCCGGCTTTCAGCCGCAAAAACAGCGCTCTTTCCCGCAGAATCCGCTGCTATTTCGTAATGGTAAATTGCAACAAATGACAAGGGCCGTCCCGCCGTTTACACGGCGGGACGGCCCTTCAACAAAGGGGCAAAAAGCCCCGGTAATTACCGCCCTATTTAAGGTACAGGGGCAGCTCCGTATATTTGGTGTGGAGCAGATCGTGGGCCTTGTGGCTGTTGGGTTCGCCCAGGAACTCCTGGTACACCTGCTGGATAAAGGGATTCTGGTGGGAACAGCGGAGGCCGGAGTTTTGATCGTCGGCGTAAATTCC
>JAISFT010000280.1 GCA_031263435.1 Treponema sp.
TTGGTTGGTGTAAAAGATTGTATCACAAAGCCGAACTGAACCCTCGGTAAATTACCATTCGGTAAATTACCGTATAAGGGGCACACACCATTAGATTGGGGAAAGTCTATCATAGTAAGCGCGCTGCCGTCAAGTACCTGTTACGAAAAAAGTGAAAAAAACGCGCCGGCCCGGACCGCGCAAGGGATTGGAGGGGGGCCGTAAGGCCGCCACGCCGCAGGCGGGGCCGGAGCGTCAGCGTAGCCCCGGAAAGCCCGGTCCTGACGCGAAAGCGGCAGGATGCGCCCAAATCCTGGGTTCATTCGTCAGGGCTTTCCAGGACATGAAAGCGGCGGGTCAGGGTGCTGCCGGCGCTGTCAACCAGGGTGAGGGTGTGAGGGCCCCCGCCGGGGCGGGCCTCCATTTCGTGGAAGTAGGTCGTCATGCCCAGGTAGCCGCCGTCCAGGTGCCAATGAATGGGGACGTTTTGTTCCCGGTGGGCCGCGGAAAAGACGACGCGCCCCTCCCTGCCGTCTATCTCCCGGGGGATAAAGACCTGGGCGCCTTCGCCGGGGTTAAAGAGGGCCAGGGGGAGGTCCGCTTCACCCGGCGGGACTTCCCCTTCCCGGGGCGGCAGGCCCTGGTAATCCAGGTTCCACTTCCGGTAATACCACTCCTCCGCGGGGGGCAGGACAAAGCGGTTTTCCCGGCGTACCGGCTCCACAGAGCCTCCCGCCAGCAGCACCTGTCTATCCCCCGCTTGGTTCAGGGTAAGGCTCCGGCAATAGGGACAGGGTGTATGGGGCGGGGCGTCTTTGGGCAGGAGGACGGTTTTCAGCAGGGAACAGGAGGGGCCGGGAGGAAAGCCCGAATATGCGCAGACATCCTGGATTTTCAGGGCCGCCTCGGGCTGGGGGAACCAGGAGCCTGAGGCGGCGTTGGGCTTATCCGTACCGCCGGATCTCCGTAAGCCGTAATAGGAATCCAGGGCGGAAAACAACTCGAAAAGGACCGGCGCGGCGGTATTGGCGCTCCGTAGTTCCGCCCTCCCCTCCCCGGTCGCGTTCCCTATCCACACCGCCACGGTCCACTCCGCGTTCACCCCTATGGCCCAGGCGTCCCGGCTGCCGAAGCTGGTCCCGGTTTTCCAGGCTATGCGCCGGGAACCGGCGTACTCCTGCCAGACGGCTTCCTCTCCGGGCCGGACCACCCGGGTAAGGGCCTCCAGGGTCAGCCAGGCGGCGCCCTGCGAAAAGGGTTTCCCCGCTGAAGCGCCGGGAGAAACAGGCCGCGGGGCGCCTTCTCCAGCGGCGGGGAAGTACCGGGGCGGGAAAAAGGCGCCGTTGCCCTCCCCGGCCAGGGCCGACCGCGCAAGGCCTGCGTAAAGGCCCGCCATTTCCCAGAGGGTTACTTCCGCGCCGCCAAGGATCAGGGGAAGGCCGTAATCGTCGCCGGAACGGAACAGGGTGCTGATCCCCAGGGAACGGAGCAGCCGGGCAAAACGATCCACCCCGAAGACCCGGAGAGAACGGACCGCGGGGATGTTGAGGGACCGGGCCAGGGCTTCGTCGGCGGGGACGACCCCCAGATACGTGCGGGTGATGTTCTCCGGGCTGTAACTCCCCACCCTGGTGGGGATGTCGCTCACCAGGGAGGAGGGAAGTATGTCGCCGGAATCGAGCATGGCCGCGTAGAGGAAGGGCTTGAGGAGGCTCCCGGAACTGCGCCGGGCGGTAACCATATCCACATCGGCGGCAATGGGGGCGTCCACATTGCCCACATAAGCCGCGGTCTCCCCGGTGCGGGTATCCAGGATGAGGCAGGCCCCGTTCATGATCCCGTTCCCCGCGAAGCGTTCGCTCGCCCGGTTGAGGATCACCCGTGCCCGGTCCTGTAGGGTCCAATCCAGGGTACTGACCAAAAGCCCCCCGGCGGGAAGGCCCTGAGCGGAGGATGAGGGGAGAAGCGCTTTTTCGGTCTCCCCGGTAAAGGCGGAAAGTCCGCCCCGCTCAAGGACCATCCTGCTCAACAGGTGCGGGGCGAGGCGCGGCAAGGGCAGCGGTTCGCCGGGAAGGGGTTCTTCCAGGGCAAGACGGTAGGTTTCCTCATCAAAGAAGCCCCTTTGAAACAAGCGTTCCAGCAGGGCGTCCCTTTTCTCCCCAAGGAGGTCCCGGTTGCGGCCGGGGTGTATCAGGCCGGGGCCATTGGGCAGTACCGCCAGGACAGCCGCCTCTGCCCAGGAAAGCTCCAGGGCGGACCTGCCGAACCAGCGCCACGCGGCGGCCTCGACGCCGACCACATTGGCCCCGAAAGGGGCATTGGCCGCGTAGAGGGCGATGATCTCGTCCTTTGACCTGCCTATCTCAAGCCGGAGCGCCAGAAACGCTTCGAGGATCTTTTCCGGGATGCTGCGCCGGGCAAAGGGGCGCATAAGTCTGACGGTCTGCATGGTCAGGGTCGAGCCGCCCGAGACCACCCGGCCCGCCTCTATGTTCTGAATCAGCGCCCGGAAAACAGCGATGGGATCGATGCCGGGATGCCGCCTGAAACGACGATCCTCGGACTCAATAAGCGCGGCGGCGAACTTCTCGTTGACCTCCGCGCCGGGCGGAAAACGCCACTGCCCGTCCTGGGCAACCAGGGCGCCCAGGAGCTTCCCCTCCCGGTCGCAGAGTACCGGGGAATAGTACACACTAAACAGGGGGTCAGGCAGGGAAAGGGCAAAAATCAGGACCAGGGTTCCCAACCCCGCGCCGAACAGTCCCCGGCGAAAAGCCGGGGAGCGGCGAAAAGATCGCAGCCTCAATAAGTTGAGGAGGGGGCGGACGCCCCCTACGGCCGGGCCAGGGTCCCGGCCTACCCCCTCTACAAGGGACCGCAGGTCCCAGGGCGCCGCCCCCCGTAACGCCCCCCGCCAAGGGGCCGCAAGCGGCCCTCCCCGGCCCCCCAGGTTGCGGACTTTCACTTTTCGCTGGCCCGCACCCCCGGTATGAGCGCCCGGATGGACTCGTCGTACATGGCGTAGGCGTGTATCGCGGGCCTGAAGTAGCTCCCCCCATAGGCCCGGTTCACCCAAATGCTGACGGTTTTCCCTTCCCCGCGGTTCAGGTTAAAGTAGGTCATCACCCGGTCGTCCCGGATATCCTGGTACTTGAACAAGGATGAGGTCCCCTCACCGGGCCGGTCGTTGACCAGTTCCCAGGAGGCCGGGAGGAGATGGACCAGGGCTATTTCGGGAACGGCCCGGCCGGAGAGGTTCCGCACCCGTACCCTCACTTCCATATCTTCCCCCACCTCAAGATCATCGGGGACAACCCGCTCGCCGGCCATATTGCGGTACTCCACATCAAGGGCGAGCTGTTCCTCCATGGCGGGTTCGGCGCCTTCTTCGGGGAGGCCCCGGACCGTAATACGGGCATAAACCGGGATAGCGGAATTATTGCGGACCGTGAAGTCCCCCTGTTGACCGGAAAGGTTCCCCATATCGAGCTGTTCCGCCGGGGTTGTGAAATTGGCGGTCCGGGACATCCCGGCCAGGGTAACATCCATGTTCAGGAGGTCCTGACCGGCGCTGCCCTGCATATAGGGGAACATGGCGATCAGGGCGTAGGCGGTTTCCTGGGTGGAAAGCCAGGATTCGGCGGAAAGGGCCTGGGCAAGGTCCTCAAAGAGGTCCTTGGTCCGGGTGGTATTCTCCAAAAGGATGAGGGTTTCCAGGATCATGGCCTTATCCCGCAGGGCGGAGCCGAAGGTCCCGCTCAATTCCCGGTAATCATCCACCTGGGTATCAAGACGGCTCGCCATGTTCCGGGCCGTATCCCGCTGTCCCGCGTACCAATATGCCGCGGCCAGCCGCCAAAGGGCCTGGGGGCTTAGATTCTGCTGTTCCCGGAGGCGGTTCATGGAACCCAGATCCGCCTCGCCGGCCAGGGCCAGGGTATAAAGACGGTAGGCCTGTTCCGCCTGGTTTCCGCTCCTCCCCTGCCAGGCTCCGGCACGGTTTTTCTGGAAGCGGACCCAGCGGTCTATCGTATCCTGGGACACGGGATAACCCGCTTTCCGGGCTTCCAGGAGGAAATGCCCCGCGTAGCTGGTACCCCAATCATGGGCCTCCCCGCTTTCGGGCCAATAGGAGAAGCCCCCGGCGGGGATCTGGAACAGGGCCAGCCGTTCTATCCCGGCGGTGATATTCGTCCGTATTTCCACGAGCCGCTTTTCGTCAAGAGGCAGGGTTTTGTCCAGGTAGAGCTGGGGAAATACGGAACTCGTGGTCTGTTCCACACAGCCGTGAGGATAGGCGATAAGATAAGAAAGCCGTGCTTCCAGATTGAGGGGGGGCAGCCGGGAAAATTCGGCTATCCCCATATTGGATCCCTGTTTGCCGGGGAAGTCTATGGAAAGCGGCCACGTCTCCCCTGGGGCAAGGAGCCTTACCGTGGATTTGCTGACCGGAATCGCGGTCGACCTGACCTCAAGGTCCGTCACATGAACGGCGGATTTAAGGCCGGGAGCCTCGGCGCTGATAGTGAACTTGACCGCGCCGGGCAGATCCGGCGCCTTGACACGGTAACGGATCGTCTGTTCGCCGCTTTTTTCAAAAACCACCTCCCGGAAAGGCTCGTCCAGAATCCGCGCGCCTGCGGCATCGAGGGAAACTTTCAAGGTTTTCGGGCCCTGGGCGTAATAGTTCACCGATACCGGGAGGATAAACTCATCATCCGGGGAAAGGGTCCGGGGGATGGTCCCGAAAACCATCACATCCGAAACGACCTGCACGGATTTTTCCGCCGTGCCGTAGGCCCTGCCCGACCGGGGCGGGGCCGGATTTTCCTTTAACGAGGAGGCTCCCAAAACCATGATACGCAAAGCCCCGATGTAGGGGGGCAGGGTCAGGGTTTGGGTCCGGGACTCCCCGGCCGCGATCTCGTAGGGGCCGAAGAACTGGGTTACGGGCTTAAACCGCTGGGTTTCTTTCACTTCGTCCTGAAACAGATCATCCCCGCCGCCTATGGCCAGCAGAGTTTCCAACTGCCCCGAATAGGCGCCCATAATACTGGAATAGAGGTCCCAGGATTTCAGGAACGAGGCTTCCCGGGCGTAAAAGGCAGCGCGGGGATTGGGCAGGGAATAGCGGGTAAGGCCCAAAAGACCCTCGTCCACCACCGCCACCGTATAGGTCATGGGCCTGCCGCCAGCCTCGCTCACGGTAAAGGAAACAGGGGACTCGGCCTCCCATTGACTGGCAGATGAAATCAGGGGGCTGATCGCCGTATGGGGATCCTCCACCAAAACCGGCAGTATCCCGTAAAGCCGCAGGGGGAGATCGTTCCGGGTTTGCAGGTGGGGCTGTAAAAGGGACACATGGATATACACATTGGGGACCATGGAAGGCTCGGTGATAAATTCATAACGGGTAAGGTCGCCGGTACAGGGTATCCATTCCTGCTTGAGGACATTCCCTCCCCTTTCAACCGTGATCATGGCCATAGCGTCCCGGTTGGAGGGGAAGCTGATCACGGCCTTTTCAGCGGTGTTGTAGCGCTGTTTATCCGCGGTAAGCACCAGCATGGCGGAAGCGCCCTGCCCCCCTTCCTGGGCGCGGCCCGCCCAACCGGGCCAGTCTATGTATACGATACTCGCGCTGCTGTGCCCCCCGGTCCGGTCCCTGACCACCACCAGGTAACGGCCCCAGTCGGGGTACTTGACCTGGAAATTCCAGGAAGCCCTGCCCTGCCTTGCGTTTACCTGTTCCCGGACCACCGGGGTACGGGAAAGGGCGGAGGAAAATTCGGCCCGCTCTCCTTCGCCTTTTTCCCACCACCAGCGCCAGGTCATCTTGTACACCGCGCAGTCCAGGGTGGTATCTTCCGTTACGGGATTGCCGGCCCCGTCGAGGACCAGTATCTCCGCGGTATGATCCGTATCGGTGAGGAGCATATTCCGGGCCTCGTCCCCTTTGGGGAGTTTCAGCCCTATGTAACGCTTATAGGGAGAAAATTCCCGGCTCACCTGTTCGGAAGAGAAGGTCCCCGCCGGTTCAAAGACCCTGGTGAGGAACCGGGCGGTGAGTTTTCCCGGAACCGAAGAACCGGCGTTAAGGGCCATAGTGAAATTCGCCTTTCCCGCGTCGTCCAGGTTCCCGTCATAGATCCGCTGCCGTTCCCCGGAGACGACGCGGGAGGGGTCCCGAAAACTATACTCGGTATAACCCGGAAAGGAAGTCTCCCTGTCGCCGAACGTAACATGAACATCCGCCTTAAGCCCCGGCGCGGGAGCGCCGTAGAGCCAGGCCGCCTCCAGGCTGACCGGCATCTGTCCGCTTTCCAGATACGGGGCGGAGCCGAAGTCCAGGTCCATCTTAAGCCGGTTGGGCATCACCGTCTCGATCTTCACGGCCTTGTTAAAAACATTCCCCCCGACTTTGACCCTGGCGGTCCAGTCCCCGGTGGGCGCGCCTGACTGGGTGCTTACCGCGATGGGATAAAAGCCGTCCACCGAGGAGGTAAAGGTCTGTTTCCCGGAAATCTGCCCTCGGGGGTCTTCCATTTCAAAGGACACGGGATGATCCGCCGGCAGGGTTCCCGCAGGGTCCGAAAGCAGGAAGGTGAGATAGATAGTGTCCCCCGGCCGCCATACTCCCCGCTCGCCGTAGATGAGGCCCCGTATTCCCTCCAGGGGCCGGTCCCCGGCTATGTCAAAGTGGCTGACCGCCAGGGCCAGGGAATCGTTGATCTTGAGGTAGGACCGCCCCAGGGGGGACCGGGCAGACACAAAGGCGGGAGGGCTCTGGGAGGCCCCCTGAAGATTGGCTATGACCGCCATGCCATCGGGACCGGTTTTCGCCTGGGCAAGCACACGGCCCTGGTAGTTGAGGATCTCAAGATCCACGTCCGCGGCGGGCCGGGCGGTTTTCACGTCACTGGCCGTCACAAACCACCTGCCGTCCAGGGACTTCTTTGCCAGAAGCCCCAGATCCGAGACCATCACGTTCTGCCCTTTGGTGATATTGTGATCCCCGTAGTTAATGTAAAACGCGGGATGACAAGGGTCCAGGCGGTAACGGTACCAGTCGGACCGGAAAACGTTATTGCTGTCGTAATAATCCCAGTTGCTTTGCTGTCCGTTGCTTTGGAAGGAAGGAAAGGAATCATCGGGGAATTCAAGGGCGGAAAAATCCCCGTGATTCGCGGTACACTCGTACTGTACGTGCCGCCGGCGGAAACTCAGCCTGATATGAAACATCCCGTCGGGGTATTTCCGGGAAAGCTCCGAAAGGTCCAGCCCCCGCTGAATCCGGCGGTTCCTGTCGGAGTCCTGCCAGGGAAAATCAAAGGCTTTTGTCCACACCGGCTCCCCGACCCGTTCCAGTTCCCGCGTTCCGTCGAGGCCGTTTACCTGTAAAAACTGGACCATGTTATCGCCGTAAATCTGAAAAGCCTCCACCAAAACCCCCGAAAGGTTCAGGGTTTCAATGGCCATGGTGGAACCCTGGCTGGTAGGCAGAATGGTCCCGGTTCCGATGAAATTGACCGCCGGCAGCTCCCAGTTACTCTGGACCTGATACTGCACCGGCACGGCAAGGACATTCCCGTCCGCGTCAGGAAGGTCCTGGATGATCAGGGTTGAGCCCTCCGGGACCCCTTCGCTATTCCCCGCGCCGAAGATGGACACCACGTTGCCGTCCAGCGCGTAGCGTATATCCGTTTCGCCTCCCAGGGACACGAATCCCCGGAGGTCGAGGTCTTCCCGGAGGGGAGAGGAAAAGGCGATTTCCAGGACCTGCCGGTCCCTTTGCCGCATTTCCAGCACCTCAAAGCCCTCCGCACCGGGGATGCGGACCGTGGCGAAGCCCTTGTCACGGGCCCCCACCGGCTGTCCCGACCAGGTTACCGCCGCGGTACGGGCCGCCCCTTCCCGCTTGACCGGCCTAAACGCGAAGCGGTGTACCCCGTTTTCGTGGGTCCAGGACGGCGCGCCCAATTCAGGGGACTTGACCGTTTTTTCGATATGGGCAAGGGCGGCTTCGGCGGAAAGCGCCACCGTCCCCTGGACAAGGACTTCCCCGGCGCTGTTAATCCGCACCGGCTCCAGGGCCACCTCAATGCCCGGCGAGCGGGTTTCAAACGCAAACCTGAAGGGGCTTATCCCCGTCCCCGCCCCGCCCACCAGTGCCTGGTAACGTTTTCCCGGCGCCAGGGCCTTCGCCGGGGTAAACACCAGGGTGTATTCATCCGCCCAGGACACGGAACCCCTCACCGCGGGCTTGAGGCGGAAGACGTTCCCCGGCAGGGGTTTGGAAACGTCCTGCTCCTGGGTAAAAACCACTTCCAGGGGTTCGCTGCCGGAAACAAAACCGCCTGAAACCGCGGCCACCAAACGGGGGTCGGGGTTCCCGGCGCCTTCCGCAGGCGCGCAGGAAAGAAAGCCGAGACCGGCACACAGCAGAATTGCCGTTACGGTTAAACGGATAAAAAAAAGCGCCTGAAACTTTTTCATAAGATCCCTCCTGGGACTCGCGAGGTTTCCCCGGTAAGGGGGCTCTTTGAGCTTTTCCCAAAACTCGGTTAGTTTTGGAAAAGCTCTTGAAAAAGCGGTCTAAAGCCCGCTTTTTCATAAAAATTTAAGGTAGCTTTCCCAAAACTGAAGTTTTGGGAAAGCTACCTTATTATACTACATTGTGGTTTCTTTTTGTCCGGTTTTTCGGTATATATTGACATAATCGGCAAAAGAAACCA
>JAISFT010000124.1 GCA_031263435.1 Treponema sp.
GGCCTGGCTGCGGACCGGGGAGGGGGAAATGTTTATCTCCTCCCCCTACGAAGCGGAATTCCTTGAGGTTTTCCGGTCCCTTATGCCGGAAACCCAGGAGACCCTGCTGCAGTTGGGCAGGCGGCTCCTGGAAACCCAGCGGAAACTCACAGGAAAGTAGGGCGGGGAGGTGCCAGGCACTGAATTTGCCCGGAATGACCTGGCCGACCAGAACACCGGATCCGCCGTATGGCTCTTAAATTGCTGCACAAGCAGCTACCAAGCATATACAGTCCTTATACGTGGTTGGGCTATTTTACAATATCGTTTACTTCATTATTTTCATTGGCAATTTCATTCTGTATTTCAATAATTGGTCTTGATTTTTTGATTTTCTCAACGGCATCAATAGAAAAATTTACATCATTTTCATTTACTTCATATTCATTGTTCATATAATAGTTTCCCCTTTTGACTAATCGTTTTCTCAAAGATATTGTTTTCCCTTCTCGTGTTAAAAGAAGTTTCTCGTCCTAATAATAAATCGATGAAAAATATTTTTTTGTCTCCTAAATCACCGATTATTTT
This sequence comes from Treponema sp., assembly GCA_031263435.1. Next base: position 568 of record JAISFT010000124.1, read on the forward strand.
TGCATATAATTCCGAAAAATTATTTGTATTATCCGGTGTTACAACGTAAATATCTATATCGCTTTCTTCTGTTGGATTACCGTAAGCATAGGAGCCAAAAAGATAGATATACTTTGCCGGCACAAATTTAAGGACGGATTCCTTTATGTTATCTATTTTTTCCGTTAAAATATCCATATTTTTATTGTATGTTTCTATTCTTTTTTGTCAAGTGTATCATTCAGTTTTATTAGATGTTCCCAATCTTTCCGGCAAGAAAAAGGCAGATTCGGCGATCGGTGATCGCCAAATTACAGGAAATTTGCTCCATTGCAAAGGTGCCTGGTACTGAATTTGCTGCCCTAGGAAGTGGGCTTTACCTGCGGTAAAGCTACGGGATAGAAGCGGTATCCTTTTTTGCTGTAGGCAAAAAAGATACAAGCGGATAGCCCGGTCCCCGCCGCAGGCGGGGATGCGCCCAAAAAATGAAAAGCTTTAAGCGTTCATCCTGACAAAGTTGGGGGCGGGCACTGCCTGGGGTGGGCCGGCAGGGTCAGCCTGAAATAACTGCGGTCTTCATCAAAATCGAAGAGCGGGGGGGCGGAGCCGTTGTCCGCCATTGCCCGGTACAGCTTGGGCAGGCCGGTGGACCTTCCTTCGGCAAGTTTTAACTCTTTTAGGAATTCCCCGATTCGCCTGTTCCGCGCGGGAAGGGGCGGCATGGGCTTTTCCAGTCTGAGGTGCTCCTCTTGTATGCCGGGCAGGGGGCCGGGATAGCTGATTATTTCCATCCGGTCCGGATAGATGTAAACCTTTACCGGCTCCCCTGCCTCGTAACCCCGGTGATATACCGCGTTGACCAATGCCTCCCGCAGGGCCTGGACAGGATAGGTAACCCAGTCTTTTGCCCTGAATGAGCGATCCTGTTTTTCGGTGTACGATTCCGACAGGCTTTCAATATAGGTAAGGGCGTATATCAACTGTTCATGAATACCGCCGCGAAAATACTTTTCTTCCACCACGTCCCCGCCGGGGCCGTCCCTGAATTGGACAACTTCTATCCTGGCGCAGGGGAACCAGTTTTCGGGATTCGCCGAAAACATTAAAAGGCCGATGTTTTTGGGGACGTCGTGGCCGTTTACCGGAACAGAAATTCTCATTTTCCGGTAGAGTTCTTTTACGCTGTTTTCCTGCAGCAATCCGCTGCCAATGTCTTTTAAAAATTCCCTTGTCTTTGACTCCCGCATATCCTCAAGCTGGGCGTTTTGGGCCCTTCTGTCGTCAAAGGGTACTTTTGCTGTTAATTGCAAAAGTTGTTCCAGCACATGATTTTTTTCCGCGTCAACGGTTTCAGAACCGATACGCACAAAATATTTTTTTCCGCCCTTGTCCCCATCGGGGGCCTTGTGGGGCCGGATATCGCTTGCGGGAACCCATATTGCCAATATGGTTTTCCCTTCAACCAATTCCGGCGAAAGAATGGGCATGTACTCCGGCTCAATCCGGTTGCAGTTACCGCGAATCCACCTTTGAATTGCGTCTACCTTTGTTTTATCTATGCCCCGCGGCGGCATAAGGGCGGCACCGTCCTTTTCTTCAACGCCGATGATGATATAGCCGCCGTTAAGATTTTGCAGATCGTTGGCAAAACCGCAGATGGTTTTAAGCGTCTGGGGGGCCGTTGTCTTTTCATCCCAGGCGGCTTTAAATTCCACCCGGGCGGACTCCACGCCGCGAAGGTACAGCAGATCATCTATGTTGATTGGCAATATTGTGCTCACGGTTCCTTCCTCATGTAAAACGCGCCTGACACCATGTTGTTATTTCCCTGCCGGTTCTGCGGCCATTTCCCGGTGTACCAACTCGGCGATAATTTCCGCCGGGGTCTTGTGGGCGGCTTCGGCATGGGCGGCAATTACACGGCTGGTTTCGGGGTCGAGTTTTATCGACATGCCATACTTACGGGCGAAATAACCCGGTTTACTTAAATCCGGCATAATGGTGTTTTTAGTGTAATAGTCATCCCAATATTCGGCTTCCCGGTCAGTCATGCTTTTCTTCCATGCCTTCAATTGTACTGCCCCCCATACGGTACGGCAAGCCTGCTTGTCCAAACACTGTTAGGAATTCTTGTTCTCCTTTTCTGGGCGCATCCGGCCTGCGGCCGGACCGGGCTATCCGCTCCAACAAAAACGCATTGGGGACAGAGGTTGGACTTTGGGGCAAAGCCCCAAACTCCAAAAATAAAAACGTGTAAACGTTTTTGTTCCGCTTCTATCCCTTGCGCGGCCCCGGGGTGGGGCGGTTACACCCAGGATGCCGCCCCCGTCTTCGCGCGGGACCCTGTCCCGGCAATCGCCCATCCGCCGCCGGGGTTTTAGGGGCGGAGCCCCTAGGAGAGGGGGGTGGCGGAAGCCTGCCGCCGCAGGCGGCAAGGCTGAAGCCAGGGGGGAGACTTCCCCCCTATATTGAAAATGGGGAATGAACATGGTCAATTCAGCGTATCCAGAGTACGGAAAGATTTTCCGCCTGTTCTACTGCCCTGATTTCACCGTCTTTGGTAACGACAGTCGCCGCAAGGATTTTTGCGGTAGCGCAGAGAAAACAATCCGCGAAGGACAAAGAATAACCAGCCTTAAGTCTGGCGGCTTCACTATAAATCTCGTCGGTAATGGTGCGAATAATCGTAATGGGAAAATAGGGAACAGGCCGCATGATTTCGTTCGCCGCCGTTATTCCTGCTTCTCTGATATAGTTGTAATAGACTTCTGTCAGATTGAGGATATTCATTTCAAGAGAGATTTCCCCGTCCTTGGCGCGGTTAAGCAGTTCATTAACCGCTTCATAGCCTTTTCCTTTTTCTTCGCTCAGATAGGCAATAAGAGCGCAGGCGTCAAGAAGATAGCTCAAGCCTTATCCCCCTTTTTTTGGAATATCCGCTGGTATTTTGTTTCTTCAAGTTCCTTGTCCTCGTGTCTCCATTCAATAGAAAGATCACCGGTCAGACGAGACCCCATTCGTTTGGCGATGCCTCGTCCTGTTTCAAGGGCTTCCTCGATACTCAGGCCTGGGCCTTTCGCCAGTCCCGGTAAGGGATTTACCCGTTTTCCCGGCATGGGTTCCGGCGTCTCTGTTTCAAAAATCAGCGTGATGGCGGCTTTCGCCCTTCCGGTGGGGATTTCCGGGGGAACCTCAATCGTCAACCGGTGGTCGGCCGGTATTTCTACGGTTTGTTCTATGGTCATATCGCACCTCGTGTTTTTAAGTATGCCGTGCGGGGGGGATTTTGCCAATGTTTAGATGGGGCGGCGGATGGCAATCCCCTTTCCCGTTTGTTTACCCGTGTTGACGGCGGTGTCGGCGTATGCCTGCGGGGATCTCTATATTTCATAGCTTTTCTGTGGTATAACCAGGTCCATTGCGGGTACGATTACAAACTTTAAGGGGGGAGTTATGGATACATACAAGCTGACACAGCTTATCAAGATTGACGAGGAAAAATGTGTGAATTGCCACGCCTGTATTGCTGCGTGTCCGGTAAAGTACTGCAACAACGGGGCGGGTGAGAAGGTGGCTATCAATCACAATCTCTGTATTGGCTGCGGGAACTGTATCCATGCCTGTACCCACAAGGCGCGGTCCATCGTGGATGACTCGGAGCTGTTCTTCCGTGACCTGGACAAGAAGGAACGGATTATCGCCGTTGTTGCCCCGGCCGCGGCTTCCAATTTTCCCGGCCGCTATCTTAACCTGAACAGTTATCTGAAATCCCGGGGGCTGGAGGCGGTCTTTGATGTTAGCTTTGGCGCGGAGCTTACTGTTTTTTCCTATGTAAAGTATTTGAAAGAAAAGAAACCCTCCTTTTGTATTGCCCAGCCCTGTCCGGCTATTGTCAACTACATCGAAATTTACCACCCTGAGCTGATACCCTATCTTGCCCCGGCGGACAGCCCCATGCTGCATATTATCAAGATGATACGGGAGTACTACCCCCGCTACCGGAATCACAAGATCGCCGTCATTTCCCCCTGCGTTGCCAAGCGGCGGGAATTTGATGAAACGGGCCACGGGGACTACAACGTTACTTTCCTGGCCCTCTACGAATATTTGGAACGGCAGAAGGTGAATCTTACTGCCTTTAAGCCGCAGGATTATGACAACCCGCCGGCGGAACGGGCAGTAAGCTTTTCCATGCCCGGGGGTCTGCTTATTACTGCCGAACGGGACAGTCCCGGTATCGGCAGGGTAACCCGGAAGATCGAGGGGGTCCGCACGATTTATCCCTACCTGGCGGATGTGGCGGCTACGATAAGCTCCGGCGGCGGCAGGAACGGCGAACTGCCTCTGCTGGTGGACTGCCTGAACTGCGAAAAGGGCTGTAACGGCGGAACCGGTACCCGGAACAGTGAAACTCCCGCGGACAAACTGGAGGCCCCCATCTGGAAGCGCCGGGCCGAGATGGAGGCGCGATACGGCGGTTCAGAGTCCGCGGCGAAGAATCAAAAAAAAGTTTTTAAGGTTTTGAACCGCTATTGGAAACCGGGTCTCTATAACCGTTCCTACCGGGATCTTTCCGGAAACGATACGGTGAAAATACCAAACGAACAAGAGCTGACGGAGATATACAAGACTCTGCGGAAGTACGGCCCGCAGGATATCTACGATTGCAACACCTGCGGCTATGGAACCTGCCGCGGCATGGCGGTGGCGATTTTTAACAGTCTTAACCGGCCGCAGAACTGCCACCATTACAATCTTTCCCTTATCGAGGAAGACCGGGGAACCATTGACCGGCTTAACCGGAATCTGGGCGCCCAGGTTGAAAAATCCCTTGATTTTATGAAGGGCATCAACAATCTTATCGAAAATCTTAACGATCAGATTGTACGGCAGGCTTCCGCCATTGAAGCGTCTTCCGCGGCCATAGAGGAGATGGTGGCCACTATCAACAACACTGCCGGCATGGCCCAGAAGAAGCAGGCCGCCATTCAGGATCTGGTAGACAATGTGGAGCAGGGCCGGGCCTCTATGCGCGAAACCATTGATGCGGTGGGAAACATCTCCAGGGGCGTCGAGGGAGTCGGCGCTACTATCAAGGTAATCGGCGGTATTGCCGCCAATACCAACCTCTTGTCCATGAACGCCGCCATTGAGGCGGCCCACGCCGGGGACGCGGGTCTGGGCTTTTCGGTGGTGGCGGGCGAAATCCGCCGCCTTTCCGAAACAACCCGGGAGAATTCCCATAATATTGCCGCTACCCTGACAAGTATTATCGACGGCATTAAGGTAACTACCGCCCGGTCCACTGCGACCGACAGCCTGATCGGTACTATGGCGGAAGAAATTAACAGCTTTGCCAATACTATGACGGAACTTATCAACAGCCTGGGAGAATTGTCGATAGGAAGCCGGGAGATTACCACTGCCCTGGTTCAACTGCGGGAACATGCGGAGGCGATTAAGACGGGGTACCGCGACATGATGGGCAGGACCCGCGATCTGGAGGATTCTATGCAGCGGATTACGGAAATACAGGCGACTTGATCCGGGTTCAAACAAGTGGGGGTAGCGGAATAACAAACACTTGCGTGTTTGGGTCAAGGACCTGCGGCCCTTGGCCTCCGCAGTTTTGCCAAAGGCAAAACTGCATAGATAAAGTCTGCACTGGGGAAAAAGGCAAGTGTTTTTATGGAGCGAGGGGGAGCAGCGTCGAAGGCCGCCTGAATGAAGGGGCGGCTTTCTGCCGGATACACCGCAGGTGCTCCCCCTATAAAATCAAAAAAATATGCCGTAAAGAATTCGTTGAACAAGTTCCGGTTTTGCTATAGTCTTTTTTGATGTTGTGTTGAAACAAAACAGAGGAGGAGTAAAAATGATGAGAAAAACTGTGTTCCGCATGTTGACGGGTCTGCTGGTGTTTGCCTGTATCGGGGCGCCGCTTTTTGCCCGGGGAAGGCAGAGTAGTTCTGCTGCGGAGGGGGAAGGCCGGCCGGTAACTATTCTGGTGGCCGCGGCGGCAAGTCTGCGGAATGTTTACGAGCAGGAGCTTATTCCGCAATTTCAGGCGCTTTACCCCCGGATTGTGGTGGAGGGGACTTACGACAGCTCCGGGAGGCTCCAGACCCAGATTGAGCAGGGCTTGACCGCGGATGTTTTTATGTCCGCGGCGGTAACGCAGATGGACAACCTGGTCAGGGGGGGCTTTGTGGAGGAACAATCGGTAAGGCCTCTGCTGGAAAACAAGATTGTTCTTGTTAAGGCGGCGGGGATTGCTACGGTGGTAACGGGGTTCCGGGATATTACCGCCGCCCCGGTGATTGCCCTGGGGGACCCTGCCAGTGTGCCCGCCGGTCAATATGCCCAAGAGATTTTTACCAGTCTGGGGATCTGGGATGCGGTAATAGCCAAGGCCAGCCTGGGTACCAATGTTACCGAGGTGTTGAACTGGGTGGGGGAGGCCAGCGCCGAGGTAGGGGTGGTTTACGCCACGGATGCTGCGTCCACCGACAAGGTGGAGGTTTTGGCCGAGGCTCCTGAAGGGACGTTGGCCCAGCCGGTGATCTACCCGGTGGCCCCGGTGGCTGCATCAGCCCACCCGGAGGAGGCCCGGCTCTTTATTGACTTCCTTGCATCCGCCCAGGGTCTGGCAGCTTTTAAGGCCTATGGTTTTGCCGCAGCCCGGTAACGGCGGCAATGGCGCTGATGGGTAGCACCGTGTGGACGGCGTACTATGGATAGGGCGATGTGGATAATACATCATGGATAGTGCGCCGATTTTTATTTCCCTGCGGACCGCTGCCGCGGCCATTCTGGTAACTTTTTTTATCGGGCTTTTGGCTGCGGCTCTGGTTGCCCGGATCCGGCGCCGCTTGTGGAAAATGATCCTGGACGGCATCCTTACGCTGCCTCTGGTATTGCCCCCCACGGTGGCGGGTTTTTTCCTGCTCTACATCTTTGGGGTCCGGGGACCGGTGGGGAAATTTTTCCTGGACTTCTTTGGTCTTAGAATTGCCTTTTCCTGGTCCGCCACGGTGCTGGCTTCCACGGCGATTTCGTTCCCCCTGATGTACCGTTCTGCCCGGGGCGCCCTGGAGCAGGTTGATCCAAGCCTTGTGTATGCGGCCCGGACTCTGGGTATGCCGGAGTGGGCTATCTTTTGTAAGGTAAGTCTTCCTACCGCCATGCCGGGGATTGTCTCCGGGACGATCCTGGCCTTTGCCCGGGGGCTGGGGGAATTCGGCGCCACCGCGATGATCGCCGGGAACATTGCGGGGAAGACCCGTACCTTACCCCTGGCGATTTACTCCGCGGTGGCTGCGGGGGACATGGACCAGGCCTACGACTATGTGCTGGTTATTCTGTTGATCTCCTTTATTGTAGTGGCCCTGATGAACTATGTTACCACTCTGGAAAAGAGTTCCCGGTGAGCATCAGGGTTTCCATCCGCAAAAGACTTTCCCGCAGTTTTACTCTGGAAATGGAATTTGAAAACTCCGGGGACGGCGGTTCCGCCTGTCTGGGAATTCTGGGGGCCTCGGGCTGCGGAAAAAGCATGACCCTGAAATGCATTGCCGGAATCGAGACCCCCGATGAGGGACATATTTCCGTAAACGGGCGGGTTCTGTTTGATTCGGCAAAGAACATAAACCTGCGGCCCCAGGTACGGCGGGTGGGCTACTTGTTTCAAAACTACGCCCTGTTCCCCCGGATGACGGTACTGGAAAATATCACCGCCGGTCTCCCCGGCCGGGAAAGGGCGGCGGGCAAACGGCGGAAGGCCCTGGACTGGATGGAACAGTTTGGTCTGGCGGGGCTGGAAAACCGGCGGCCCGCCCAGCTTTCCGGAGGGCAGCAGCAACGGGCTGCCCTGGCCCGGATGCTGATTGCCGGGCCGGAGGCCGTCCTTTTGGATGAGCCCTTTTCCGCGCTGGACACAAATTTACGGGAGTCCATGCAGATACGGATGCTGGAGCTTCTGGAAAACCGCGGCGATACGATTCTGGTGACTCACAGCCGGGACGAGGTGTTTAAGCTCTGCGGGGAATTGCTGACTATGGACGGCGGCCGGGTGCTGAAAAAGGGCCCCACCGGCGAGTTGTTCCGCAGCCCCGGTCTGGTGGAGGTGGCCCGGCTTACGGGCTGCAAGAATATTTCTCCGATCCGGCGGACCGGGGAACGGGAGCTTGCGGCCCTGGACTGGGGTCTGACCCTGCGGACCGCGGTCCCGGTGGAAGACGGTATTACCCATGTGGGCATCCGGGCCCACGATTTTGTGCCGGTTTTTTCCGGTAATGAGGGAAACGCGCCTAAGGCCGGCGATGACCCGGTTCCGGCTAATCTGATTCCGATCAAAGTTCTCAGCCGTTCCCGGGAACCCTTTGAGGAGGTTGTGCTTTTTACCGGCGCGGATACCGGCGGCCGGGGCGTACTATGGTGGAAGTACTCCAAGTACCTGGAACTTCCCGGCCTTCCCCCCTGTCTCTGCGCCCCCCCGGAACGGCTTCTCCTGCTGCGCTAAACTCCGGGGTTCTGCATTACGTACTGCCAGTCCCCCGTTCCGCCGCAATGGTGGTGGCTTCCCCGTGGCCGGGCAGGACGGTAATATCCCCGTCTAGGGCAAGAAGCCGTTTAAGGCTTTTTTCAATTTCCCGCCGGTCCCCGCCGGGGAGGTCTACCCGGCCGCAGCCCCCTTTGAAAAGGGTATCCCCGCTGAACAGGATCTTCTGTTCTTCCAGCAGGAACGCCGCAGAACCCGGCGTATGTCCGGGGCTGCTTAACACCTTAAAGGGTCCGATGCGGTCCCCGTCTTCAAATTCCCTGTCTGCGCCGGGCAGGGGTTTCCACAGGGCGTCAATATACGATAAATCCCCGCCGCCGCTGGCGCCACCGTAGGTGCCGCCACCACCACCGGCGTCGGTGGCGGTGCCTACGGCGGCGGAAAAACTGCGGCGGTGCAGATCCAGGGATTCCGGTCCCAGATAGGGAACATCCCGGCGGTGGATGCCGATGGATGCCTGGGGATATGCGGCGTGGATATCCGGCAGGGCAAAGGTATGGTCAAAGTGGCCGTGGGTCAGGAGGATGTGTCGGGGCCGCAGGGCCATTGCGGTAAGTTGTGCTATAATTTTTTCCGGTTCTGCCCCCGGATCAATCAGGGCGCAGGGTTGGGTTGCTTCCATAGATGGCGCCGTAGACGCATCACCGGCCGGGCCGTCATCATAGACAACTATCCAGCAGTTGGTATCGGCGGCCCCCAGAATAAGCTGCGCAATCCGGTATACTTTCATGGAGGAATATTACCCTGCGTATTTATGATTTTCTAGTGATAGGCCTTTTGGTGCTGTTCTGGTACGGCCTGGTCCCCATTGCAGGGGCCCTGGCAAGCCGCCATACCTGGCGGCGTTTCCGCAGGCACTTCGACAGGCTGCGCCTGGCGCCCCTCCTGGATTACACAAGCTATGTAAGCTGCGGCAGAACCCCAACAGCCCCCAAATTATTCCGCTTTACCGGCAGCTTCGAATCGATTACCGGCGGCCATACCCTGTGGGTCCGAAGCTCCAACCTTACCATTCCCGTAGTTCTTGCCGGGGCCCAGGTCTACATGCTCCCCATGGAAGAAAAGGACGGCGGCCGGGATACCCTGGCCGAAGAAGCCCCCCAGCGGCTGAACTGGGATCAGGTTGCCACCCTGACCGGAGAAGTCCGGGTCTTCGTCGGCGGCGCGCTGAGCCTCCGGGACGGCCGCTGGATCTTTGCCGTTACCCCGGAAACCCCGCTCCAGGTTATTTTTTATACCGGCCCCAACCGTTCAATGGCCATCCGGGTCATCCGGGCCGGCCGCCACCGGAACGAGTACTGGAATAACGTTACCCCCTATGCCCTGGTTCTGGGGGCCCTCTGCCTTATCGGTATGGCCATTACCTTCCTGCCCCGCCCCGCCTTCCGGCTTACCGTCATCACCGCGTTTTTAGCGGCCTTTGTTCCCCTCTACACCCTGGTGCCGCCGGGCCTTCTTCTGACCATTGCCTACCGCCGGCTTTGGCAGGGGGCCCGGGTATACCGTTCCTTCCGGGACCTGGCCCGGCTGCCCCTGGTCTACAGTTCCGGCCGTCTTCCCAATGGGGAGTCCTATGGCGCCCGCTGTTACCGGGACCTGCCGGAGGGCATCCCCCAGTTGGTCCCGGGAATGAAAAAATCCCGGAAAGAGCAGTGGCATGTATTCGGAGTCCTGGACCCGGCTGTTCCCCCCCCGGCCTGCCGGAGCAGCGGCAGCCGGAACGGCGGTTCCCGGAACAGCAGCTCCCCGGAAGTCCCCAGGGAACCGGAGGACAGTTTTGCTACGTTTGGGGCAATCCCGGGGGACCCGGAAAAACTGGCCCGCGGATACACCCGCCGGGCCTATGTGCTGGAGATTCTTTCCTGGCTTTTACTTTTGGGCGGTATCGGCTTAAATGCCCTCTTCGTGTGGAGGATCATCACCCTGTTTTATGCTCAAATCTAGGGGAGCCTCCGCTGTTTCAGCTATTTCAGCACTTTCAGCCTCGTTTCCCCCATCCCCCTCCCGCTTGGCATAGGCGTAATTCACCGTCAGGGTCCGGCCGCGGAACATAGCGCCGTTCAGGGCTTCGATAACCCTGTCCGCCACCGTATCCCGGACCTGCACAAAAGAATAGCTGTCCAGAATCCTGATAGACCCAATATCTTCCCGTTCAACCTGCGCAGCATTGATAATGAGACTCAGAATTTCCCTGGGGAACAGCCGGCGGTTACGTCCAATACTGATAAAAAGCCGTTTCGATTCTTCTTCCGCCAGGACAAATCTGCCCGCCGGAATAGCCCCGCAGGCCGCAGCCTCCGCCAGCCCCCCCTGATTCCGCCGATCCCCCCGGCTGTCCCGGTAGAATCCCCGCGGGTTTTCCTCCCGGCCAGCATCGTTCCCCCGGGGATTTTGCCGATTCTGCCCCTGGTCGTAGAGCATCAACAGATATGCCGCAGTCCAGGACCGGCGAAAAAAAGAAATCTCTTTTTTAAGAAGAAGACGGTATTCGTTAAGAAGCCGGGGATTGGCTTCCTTGATCATCTGTTCCTTAACAAGGGCAAT
>JAISFT010000179.1 GCA_031263435.1 Treponema sp.
ATCGGGGACCCTTATGGTAGTAATCCCCGTGTTTTGGGACATTATTACGATAACCCGCGAAATTCCCCCATAAATTTGTTGTAATGGCGGGAAATTGGGGCCATATTATTCATAGGTAAACGGATGGTCTTGCATATGAAACGTAAATTTGATACAGAATTCCCTCTGCTGCCTTGCAGGAAATCGGGGAAGCAGCCGACAATGAAATGTTATGGACCATCGAAGCGTGATCTGCGTGGCGTTGCCCGTGTTTTTCTTCCTGATGTCCGCCATGCTCCCGGCGGAAGATCTGTTCTACCTGGTGGAAAGGGGGGAAACGATCTACTCTATCGCCCGTTCCTTCAATATCGACCCCGGAGATCTTATGCTGCTCAATAATATTAGCGATGCAGCACGGCTCCAGGCGGGGAGACGCCTTAGAATTCCCGTAAATCCTATGGGAATTACGGAAAACAGCGAAACGCCGCGGGTAGTTTACCGGGAGCACCGGGTGGTCCGGAATGAAACTTTGTACAGTATTGCCCGGACCAATGATACCACAGTCCAGGCCTTGCGGGAGGCCAATGGATTTTCTCAGAATTACATGCTCAAAGAGGGGGAGTTGATCCGCATTCCGGTTCCCGCCGCTGCTGTTACGGAAAGTTCCGGCGCCGGGACTGTAACTTCCGCGGGCTCTGCCGATTCTCATAGTGGGGTGCGGCAGACCACAGTAAGGGAAATTGACAGTTCCCTCCGCTGGCCGGTTACGCCCAGGGAGATTGTTTATATGGACGGGAAGCTGCCGGGGGTCATGGTAACCGGGGATCGTGCCGAATCGGTGCGGAGTCTTACCCAGGGGACGGTGATATCCGCGGGGCCTTACCGGGGTTTCGGAAGGGTAGCGATTGTACAGGTGGCGGGGGGGTACCTGTATGTTTATGGAGGCTGTGAAAGCCTGTCGGTAAAAGAAGGGGACCGGGTAAGTCCGGGGATGGAGATTGGAAAGTTGGGGGTCGATGCGGTTTCCGATAAACCCCAGTTATTTTTTCTGGTGTTTCTGAAAGATACCCCCGTCGATCCATCCACGGCTCCCCGGGCATAGGACCGATTTAAAACAAATGGAGGTTTGTATGTCAAAAATAGCAGTACAGAAAGACAGCGGCGGTCATTTTGGACCGGCGCGGGTGTCCAAGAAGACAAAACGGGCGCGGCCGTTCAAGGAAACGGATCCCTTAGCCCTGTACTTTAAGCAGATTTCCCGTTACTCCCTGCTTGCGGTGGAGGAGGAACGGCATATTGGTCAAAAGATGGACGAACTGCGGACACAGCTTAAACAGCTTAAAGAGGAGGAGGACCCCGCTAAAAACCGGGAGGAAAAGGCCTCTCTGGAAGCCCTGCTTCTGAGCTACAAGAACAGGATGATCAACGCCAACCTGCGGCTGGTGGTTTCCATCGCGAAGAATTACCAGCACCGGGGCCTCTCCCTGCTGGATCTGATCGATGAGGGCAATATCGGCCTGATTGAGGCGGTGGAACGTTTCGACTATACCCGGGGCTGCAGATTCTCTACCTACGGCACCTGGTGGATCAGACAGGCGATTATCAAAAGCATTGCCGACAAGGGGCGGGTAATCCGCATCCCCAACTACATGCTGAACACCATAAAGAAATGCTACTTTGTCGCCAAGCAGCTTACCCAGGATCTTGGCCGGGACCCCAGCGATGAGGAACTTTCCGAGTATTTGGGGGTGCCGGTTTCCAAGGTTAAGGAAATAGTAAAGCTGTCGCAGGAAACGACGAGTCTCGATATCATCGTTGACGATGCCAACCTGACCCGTCTGGCGGATCTTATCAAGGACGAAACTCTGACCGAACCCTTTGAAAAGGTCTTTTCCATGACGATTCGGGACACCATGGGGGATATTCTTTCCCAGCTTTCCGAACGGGAGATGAAGATTATCCAACTGCGCTACGGTCTTACGGGACAGGAACCCCTTACCCTGGAAGAAACGGGAAAGATTCTGGGGATTACCCGGGAACGGGTCCGCCAAATCCAGGAGAAGGCTACCTTTAAGCTGCGGGGCCTCAAGGAACTCCACGAGCTGCGGGGTAACGCGTAGCACTTCCAAGAACTTAGGGAGGGGGAGCACCGTTGATGTACAGGGTAAACCAATTTTACCCTGTAACAAGCCTTTTGGCGGGCGGCTCCCCCTCGCTCCATAAAAACACTTGCTTTTTTTCCCAGTGCAAACTTTATTTATGCAGTTTTGCCAAAGGCAAAACTGCGGAGGTCAAGGGCCGCAGGTCCTTGACCCAAACCCCGCAAGTGTTTGTTATTCCGCTACCCCCACTTGTTTTTTTCAGAATCTATCCCTGGTCCGGCATTTTTATTTATTTATACCAAGAACCAGCAACATTCCGTTTTCTACTTTTTCCATTGTCTCTCGTTTTACTTTCGATATTCGTTCAATAAATTTTTGTCTGTCCAAAGCATAAAATTGTGCAACCAGTATCACCGAGTCTTTACCCAGTTTTGATTCTTTATTATTTACAAGTACATTCCCCGGAGCATCCAATAACCGTAAATTTGCAGTTAAAGGCAATACAACAATAGTCCTGATTCGGCTTTCATTAAATGCGTCATCTTGTACTATAAGAACAGGACGCTTGAAACCGGCTTCACTTCCAAAGGGAATTCCAAAATCCGCCCACCATATTTCACCACGAATCATTTTTTGTTATTTCCCTTATGCTTTCAAGTCCTGCGTATTCAATCGGTTCAAATTCCCTGTAATAATCGTCATTATATACTTCATTTAATTTTTCAGTGATTTTTTTACGATTATTCTTTTCCAAATATTCCAATAAAGCATTCAGATAAAGTTTGCTCCGGGGAATACCCATATAACGGGCAGTTTTTTCCGCTTCATAAAAAACCTGATCCGGTAAAGAAATTGCTGTTTTCATATTTATAGTATAACATTAGTATAACTTTATGTCAATTAACGAATGTCAGCATTAAAACCGATCCGGTTGTTTAGTCCTGGCGGTCTGTTCGTCTCCGGCTGAGCGGCCGGCGGTTCCGGGGGTTTGGGGGCGCCGGGGAATTGAAGAACAGCGCCTGGGCGGACCTCTGCCGGCGCCCCCAGGAGAAGGGGGGAGGCCAAGACCGCCTTAGGCGGGCTGGGCCGGGGGGGAAGGCGAGCCAGCGAAGCTGGCTATTCCCCCTCTAAAAAAATCAGAAGAACTGGGCCAGGAAGGTGGAAAGGACCGGCACATAAGTTACCAGCATGACGATGACAAACTGGATGATCAGGAAGGGGAAGACATAGCGGCAGATGTCTATGAAGGATTTTTTGAAGCGGTACGAGGCAAGGAACAGGTTAAGGCCCACCGGAGGGGTCATGAAGCCCAGCTCCAGGTTGATGATGAAGATGACGCCCAGGTGTACGGGATCGATGCCGTAGGCCGCTCCCAGCGGAACAAGGAGGGGGAGGACGATAAGGATGGCGGAAAAAATATCCATGAGGCAGCCGACGACCAGCAGCGCCAGGTTCAGGAGCAGGAGGAACAGGTACTTTGATTCGACGGTTCGCTGCATCCAGTCCGCCAGTTTCATGGGGACGTTGGTGTCTACGATGTAATACGACAGGGACTGGGAGAGGGCCAGAATCGCCAGGACGCCGCCGATGATGGGCACCGCCTTGAGGAAGACCTGGGGTATGGCCCTGAACGGGATGTCCCGGTGGATGAGGACTTCGACGACGAAGATGTAGATGAGTGCCGCGGCGCCGGTTTCTACCAGGGTAAGGGTGCCGGTAAAATAGCCGGTTATCAGCAGGAAGGGGAGCAGGATTTCCAGGCTTGAGGCCTTGAGGGATCGCAGGGAATCGGAAAGCTTAAAGCGCTCCACGGGGATTTTGGTCCGTATCGAGATGGCGATGCCGAAGATGATTACCGCGGCTACCAGAATGACGCCGGGAATAAGGCCCCCGGCCAGCATCTGGAATACGTTGGCGTCCGTCATGGCCCCCACCAGGATAAGGGGGAGGCTGGGGGGGAACAGAAGGCCGATGCTCCCCACGCTGGTCAGGAGGCCGATGGAAAATTTTTCCGGGTATTTTACGTGGTCCACCAGGATGGAATAGAGAATTCCCCCCAATGCCAGGATGGTTACGCCGGAGGCGCCGGTAAAGGACGTGAAGAAAGCGCAGATGACCACCGTGGCGATGATCATGCCCCCGGGGATCCAGGAGAAAAGGTTGCGGAAGGTGCGTACCAGCCGTTCCCCCGCCTTGCTTTCCGAAAGGAAAAAGCCCACCAGGGTAAAGAGGGGGATGGGGATGATGCTGTCGTTGGTCAGGGCGGAGTAAATATCCGTGGGCACCACATCAACGGGGATGCCGGAGGCTTCGAGGAGCAGCAGGACCAGGCCCCCCATGACCACAAAGAGGGGAAGCCCCGCCAGGGCGCCGGCCAGCAGGATGACCAGGGCGGGGATTTTGACTACCAGAACCAGCGAATGGAGGAAATCGCCGATGTTCTGCGCCCAGGAGGGGATGTCGTATTCCCAGATAAATTTGGCGATGGAGGGGAAGCTTACCGCTACCCCCAGGACGATGGCCAAGACGGGGAAGATCCGCCGGGGGCCTGTCAGACCGGTGCGCCGGGCAAAACGGATGGCTATGATGATGTAGCCCACGGGGATGATGGCGGCAAGGACCCGGTCGGGGATAAAGCCTACCATGTCCCCCACGAGGGCAATTCTTAAAAACGCGGGGCCGCAGCAGCCGATGGCGGTAACGATGAACGCGGCCAGGAGGTTGGAAAAACAGGAGAGGCGCTGCCGTATCTTCCCTTGGGAGAAGTACTGGACCAGGGCAATGGAAAGATGCTCCCCGGTCCGGGTGGTGATCATCCCCGCCAGCATTCCCCCTATCAGCAGAAGGTGGATCAAAAATTCCGTGGAACTGGGGATGCCGCGGCTAAAGAAAATACGGGCCACCGCTTCCGCCGCGGAAAGCAGGGTCATCAGGATAAACGAAGCAAAACAGGCCCAGTTTTCTATGCGGCAGAGCAGCGAATTCCGCCCCTGCCCGTCGGGGTTCTCCTCAGGGTTTTCGTCAAGCCCGGCAGCGGGTAAGTCCTGTCCCGGTGCGGATGTCAATGGGTTCTCCGGTACCGTTCCAGTATTTCCTGAACCCTCAGGTACATTTCCTTGTTAAAGACATTCCTGTCCAGCAAAGCGGGGATTCGGGAACTTATGTCATCCAGCCAGATCTGTTCCATCTGGGGGGTAACTTCGTTGTAGATGACTCCGTCCCTCCTCATAAATTCGACGGCCTCCGCCTCCCGCCGCTGGAAGGAATCTTCAAATTCCGTGCCGGCCCTGCGGACGATATCGTGGAGCTGCTCCCGGTACCGCTCGGGGATGCTTGCCCAGCCCTGCCGGTTTATCAGGACGCCGCCCATAAAGGGGGCCAGTTTGATGGAACTGAGGTGCCTGGCTTCCCGGTAGAGGGATGACGCCTGGACTGCAATGGGGCTTTGATAAAACGCGTCGATGCGGCCGGAAATAAGAAAGGTGGGTATGTCGCCGATGGAAGCCCCGACCAGTTGGAAGCCCAGGGCCCTGAAGGCGTCGTTGAGTTTTGTATCCCCCGGGTTGGTGCCTACCTTTAGCCTTCTGAGATCGTCGGGCCTGAACACCGGGGAGCGGGAGAAGATCATGACCCAACCGCCTTTGGCCCAGGCCAGGGCCTTAAAGCCCCGCTCCTCAATTTTTTCATCCAAAAGGGGCCGTACTTCCTGCAGTACCGCATCGAATTCATCGTTGTTCCGGATGAAGAAGGGGATAGAGAGGGTCATAATCTCCGAAGCGATGGAGTAGAAGGCCTGGGAGGTAAA
Organism: Treponema sp.; assembly: GCA_031263435.1. The sequence goes on from JAISFT010000179.1 coordinate 5,887, forward strand.
GACCGCCGCCTGAAAACGGTTCTGCCTGAGCCATTGGAGGTACTGATCTTCCGAACCGGGCCGCTGGTGGGAGATGTTAAGCACCACCTCCCCGTTGGTTACCTGGTACCACTCTGCGGCAATCCGGTCCAGAATAAGGCCCCAGTCCGAATTGTGGGGCAGGGGAGA
>JAISFT010000225.1 GCA_031263435.1 Treponema sp.
GGCCCCCAGGGCACATAGGCAAAGGCAAGGCCCGGCGCCAGGGGCCGGGTCAGGACCAGGAGGGGGCGCTCCCTGTCCCCTTCCCGGCGGAACAGGAAGGGCCGGGCCTTCCAGCCGAAACGGGCCTTGAAGCTCCCCCAAAACCCAGACTGGAGGAAGGTAGGGGCGCTGTCACAGACGGAAAGCTCCGCGGGCTCAATCTCTACCGGGCAGGACCCGGCGGAGGGCATCAGTGGACCTCGCCCGAAGGTATCAGGCTTGTTTTCAGGGGAAGCCCCAGAACGCACAGGGCCTTGCCCTCCGCTTCCACCGTGCCGTCCCGTACCTGCAGGGGGACCTTGAAGAAGGTGTCGATGTCGATCTCCGCGGGGGGGGACGGATCCGCGCCGTCCAGCGTAACCCTGGTCCCCGCGGGGACCTCCCCGGCGTCCAACACCTCGACGCGTTCGGCCCCCTCAGGGCCCTCGTGATCCGACGCGGCCAGGAGCATACCCCTGCTTTCTACCCCCCGCAGCTTTGCCGCCTTGAGGTTGTAGACGACGATGATGTGTTTACCCAGGAGCTGTTCTTCGGTGTAGAAGGGCGCAAGGCCGGACACGATGATCCGTTCTTCCGGGGCTTCACCGGGGCGGGCGATTTCCAGGGTTTCGATGTACAGCTTGTCCGCCCTGGGGTGCCGCTCGATCTTGGTGATTTTCGCCACCCGAAGGTCCAGGGTGGCGGTAAAACCGGGGGAGGCCGGGGGGGCATCGCCGGGAGATTCGGGACGGGGCTGATCCTGCCGTTCCTTCTGGCTCCCCGAATAGCGGTTCCGTAATTCCTCGATAAGTTTATCCTCAAGCTTGGGGAAGAGGACCTCGCTGTTTTTTACCACAGACAGGCCCTGTTCCTCCCCAAGGTCCGCCCAGGAAAGCCCCTGCCCCGCCTCAATCCGAAAGGTTCCGGGCTTTTTTTCGGCAAAACGGAGGCCGAAAAAGCCCGCAATGCTCCGGGCTGCCTGGGGCAGGTAGGGTTCGATCATCACGGCAATATCCCGTACCGCATAGCAGAGCTGCCGGATAAGGGCCTCCGCGGCCGGAGAACCGTTTACCGGATCCGCGGGATCTCCGGTCCGTTTCTTCCAGGGCTCGCCGTCCTGGAAGGCTTTGTTGGCAAACGAGGAAAGCTCAAAGATGGTCCTGAAGGCGTCCCGCAGTTCCGCCCGTTCAAGATGTTCCGCAACCCGTTCCTCGTAGCTCCGCAGGGTCCTGAAAAAGTCCGCATTGGTCGTGCCGCCCTGGGGGATGGTCCCGTTGTAATAGCGGGTAACAAACGAAAGAGTGCGGTTCACCAGATTCCCTAAATTGCCGATCAATTCCCCGTTCACCTTTTCCTGAAAATCGTGCCAGGTAAAAAGGGAATCCGCCCTTTCCGGCCGGTTGTAGAAGATATAAAAACGCCACACGTCGGGACCGATGCCGGTTTCCATGGCGTCCGTGCCGAAAACCCCTACCCCCAGGGATTTGGAAAATTTTCCGTTCTCGTAGTTGAGGTACTCGGTACTGGATATGTGGTGGAGCAGAGTCCATTCGGTCTCGCTGCCGGAGGCCCCCAGGAGGCTTGAAGGGAAGATTACCGTATGAAAGGGGATGTTATCCTTGCCGATAAACTGGAACAGCTCCGTTTCGCCGGGGTTCTTCCACCAATCATCCACAAAACTCCGCCAGTCCAGGCCCAGTTCCTCCCCCAGATTGCCGGTAATCGAAATATAGCCGATGGGGGCGTCGAACCACACGTAGAACACCTTGTTCTCGTAGCCCGGCTTGGGGACCGGGATGCCCCATTTTAAGTCGCGGGTGATAGCCCGTTCCCGCAGCCCGTCCCGAATCCATGCCTGGGTCATCTGGACGGCGTTGTGGGCCCAGAAACCCTCCACGGAGGCCCCGGTGATCCACGATTCCAGCCGGTCCTTGACGGCCGGTAAGTTGATGTACAGGTGTTTGGTCGTCTTGAGCACCGGCGCGGCTCCGCAGACGGAACAGCGGGGCTCCCTGAGTTCCGTGGGGTCCAGAAGTTTACCGCAGGATTCGCACTGATCCCCCCGGGCATTGGTGTAGCCGCAGTGGGGACAGACGCCCCGCACATAGCGGTCCGCCAGAAACCGGCCGCAGTGATCGCAGTGGAGCTGCTCTATCGTATGCTCGACGATAAAGCCGTTGGCATCCAGTTTCTTGAAAATATCCTGGGTTACCTCTGTCTGGATGGGGGTGGATGTACGGCCGAATTTATCGAAACCGATATTGAACCACCGGTAGATACCGGCGTGGATCTCATGGTAGCGGTCGCAGAGTTCCCGGGGGCTTATCCCCTCCTCCGCGGCCCTGGTTTCCGTGGCGGTGCCGTACTCGTCCGTACCGCAGATGTAGAGGGTCCGGTATCCTCTGAGCCGGCAGAACCGGGCGAAGGCATCGGCGGAGAGTACCTGGATCAGGTTACCCAGGTGGGGCACGTTATTAACGTAGGGAAGGGCCGAGGTAATAAGCCTGTGTTTGGATTTCATAGCCTAACAATAGTGATTCCGTGCTGTTGCTGGCAAGTGCCCGCATTCAGTAATCAGTAATTCTCAGTTTAACCCGGCAAAAACGAAAGGATGCCGCAGGAACTTTTCAGGGGTCCTGTCCGGGGGTAAAAGACCCTCCTTGCGGAGGGCGCTTTTCCCCCCGGACACCCCGCCCTGCAATTTCGTGGCGTCCTTTCGCCTGTCGGCATAACTGAGCATTACTGATTACCAAGGAGAGACGGGGAGAAAACCCGTCAAATGAGGGATAACGATACGCCGTATCGCAGATACGACGGCAGGGAATTAACACATAGGACTATGTACCATGTTTCCATGCAAATCCCTGCTTCTATGCGTTTATCCTGCCTGGCAGGAATGAAGACTTGCCAAAAACATCCGGTAGTTGTATATTTGAGGTAGCTGGTCGGGGTCGCTTTGGGCGTTGGGCCATGGGGAGCGCAAGCTCATCTAGGCACCCGATCGGGCTTTTGTTTTCCAGAGGGTTATTACCCCTATTTGGCTGTTTCCCCTCTCTACGCTTGCGGTGTAGACATTTCCATTAACCTTTTTGACAAACAAAATCTTTTTATTCCCCATGCGATCGGTGTCTTCGTGCCTGACGGTGTCAAACTCGTTCATAACCGCCGGTATGAGCGCAAAGTCCTCCGGTGTTATGTTCACTTGCCCCCGATCCGTTTCCCCTTGGCTGTGGTTCTTTTTTATATGCCTTACGTCGCTATCCGTTATAAATATAGACTTTATATCTTTGCCTAACAGGATTTTCAA